>DATFWK010000001.1:0-2301 GCA_035259345.1 Miltoncostaeaceae bacterium
TCTTCAACCCGGCGAGCGTGATGCGGCTGGTGGAGGTCATCCAGGGCGACACCACGGACGAGGCCACGCTCGAGCTGGGCATGGGGTTCGCCGCCGAGATCGGCAAGACGCCGGTGCGCGTCCGGGAGTGTCCCGGCTTCCTGGTCAACCGGATCCTGGTGCGCGCGCTGGTCGAGGCCTACCGCCACGCGGAGGCGGCCGGGGCGGCCCGGCGCAGCGCCGACGCGGCGGTGATCGCCTCTGGCCCCGCGCCGATGGGGCCGTTCGCCCTGGGCGACCTCATCGGCCTCGACGTGGCGGCGCACGTGCGGCGCGACCTGGAGGCCGCCTACGGCGACCGCTTCGAGGACGGGGGCGTGCTGGACCGCGAGGTCACCGCCGGGCGCCTGGGCGACAAGTCCGGGGCGGGGCTCCTGGCCGGCTGCGAGGAGACGCCGCCGGACGACCTCGGCCCGGAGGTCGCCGAGCGGTACTACCTCGGCGCGCTGGAGGAGGCCTGCCGCTGCCTCGACGAGGAGGTCGCCGCGCTCGAGGACATCGACGTCGCGGTGCGGCTCGGCGCGGGCTGGAGCGAGGGGCCGCTCGAGTGGGCGGACAACGCCGGGCTCGCCCGGCTCGCCGACCGCATGGACGCCCTCGCCGTGGCCGGCGTCGACCGGCTCCGCGCGCCGGAGCTCCTGCGCGCCAGGGCCGAGCGGGGCGAGCCCTTCGTCGTCGGCGGGGACGAGCGGGCGTGATCGAGGCGATCGAGCGTCCCACCCCCCATCCGGACCTGGCCGGACGGTCCGTCCTGACGCTGCGCCACCACTCGGCCGAGGCGATCGCGGCCGTGCTCGACCTCGCGGAGCGGCTGCGCGCCGAGCCCCTGCAGCAGTGGCCGCGCTGGCTCGAGGGCCGGGTCGTCGGGATGATCTTCGAGCGCCCGTCGACGCGCACGCGCGTCTCGTTCGAGAGCGGCATCGGCCGCATGGGCGGCCAGGCGATCTACCTCTCCGAGCGCGACATGCAGCTCGGCCGGGGGGAGGCGCTCGAGGACACCGCGCTCATCCTGTCCGGGCTGGTCGACGCGATCGTGCTGCGCACCGGGCCGCACGCGAAGCTCGAGGAGCTTGCCCGCCACGCCCGGGTGCCGGTCATCAACGCGCTGACCTACGCGCACCACCCCTGCCAGGGGCTGGCGGACGTCCTGACGCTGCGCCAGCGCTTCGGCGACCTCACCGGCCTGCCCGTGGCCTACGTCGGCGACGGCAACAACTGCCTGCTGTCGCTCGTCATCGTCGGAGCACGCTTCGGTCTCGACGTCCGGTGCGCCTGCCCGGAGGGCTACGACCCGGACCCCGAGGTGATGGCCTGGGCGGACGCGACGGCGTCCGCGGCCGGCGGCGGCGTCCGGGTGATTCGGGACCCGGTGGAGGCGGCCACCGGCACGCGGGCGATCTACACGGACACCTGGGTCTCGATGGGCGACGAGGAGCACGAGGCCGAGCGCATCCGCGCCCTTACCCCCTATCGGCTGGACGCCGCGCTGCTGGCACACGCCGCGGACGACGCCGTCGCGTTGCACCCGCTCCCGGCCCACCACGATCTCGAGATCGCGTACGAGGTGCTGCACGGCCCGCGGTCGGCCGTGTGGGACCAGGCGCAGAACCGCCTCCACACGCAGGCGGCGCTGCTCACGCACATCCTTCCGCCCGCCGACCTCCTGTAGCCGTGGCGGCGCCTACACGTTGCCGGCCGCGGGCGACCAGGCCGGGTCGGTGTCGATGTCCGGCCGCGGGGAGATCTCGAGCGCCTGCCGGCCGTCGAGGCTGATCAGGAAGAGCTCGCGCGGCGGAGGGAAGGCCGTGGGCCGCGTGCGGCGCGTGCTCGCGACCACGAGCCACCGGCCGTCCGGCGACCACGACGGTCCCTGGTCGCCGCCGGGGCGAGGGTCGCCCACGGGCCGGCGCCCGGTCCCGTCCGGGTGGATCACGATCGTCCGCTCGACCTCGCTCCCGAAGAGCCCCTCGTATGCGATCAGACGACCGTCCGGTGACCAGGCCGGGTCGCGCCCGCCGGTCGAGGTGATCGCATGGAGCCCGGTCCCGTCCGGGCGCGCGAGGGCGATCTCGCCGGTCGCGGCGAAGAGCGAGCGGACGCGCACGGCGATGCTGCGCCCGTCCGGGGACCAGGCCGGCTCGTCGACGTGCAGCCTGGGACGGGCGATCGCCTGACGGAGGCGGGTGCCGCGTGCGTCCACGGCGTACACCTTCCGCACGCAGCAGCCGGCCCCCTGGATGCCGGTGGCGGAGAAGGCGATCC
>DATFWK010000002.1:0-4287 GCA_035259345.1 Miltoncostaeaceae bacterium
GGAGCCGCGAGGCCGAGGTGCGGGAGGCGGTCCGTGCCGCCGGCCTCGAGGGCTCGGTCGACCTCGCCGGCTACGTGCCGTTCGGCGCGGAGCTCCTCGCGCACTACCGAGGCGCCTCCGCGTTCATCCACGTCTCCCACACCGAGGGCGTCCCGCAGGTGCTGTTCGAGGCCATGGGCTCCGGCCTGCCGGTGGTGGCGACCGACGTGGGCGGCGTGCGGCGCGCTGTCGAGGACGGCGAAGCCGCGCTCCTCGTGCCGCCGGACGACCGGGACGCCCTGGTGGAGGCCGTGCTGCGCCTGGACGACGACCCGGCGCTTCGCAGGGGCCTCGCCCGGCGGGGCGTCGGGCGGGCGCGTCGCGCGACCCTCGACGTCGAGGGGGCGCGGCTCGCCCACGTCCTCGGTGCCGACCTCGTGCGGCAGGCGCCCGGCGCCCGGGCCCGTGCGGTCGCGGTGGCGGACCGCCTTGGTGTCCCCCGCTTCCTCAACGCGGTCGGGCGGCCGACGAGGGTGACGGTGCTCGCCTATCACCGCGTCGTGGGCCTCGAGGACGTGCGCCCCTTCGACGAGGGGCTCCGGAGCGCGACGCCCGCGGCCTTCGCGGCGCAGATGGAATGGGTCGCGAACTGCTTCAGCGTGATCTCCGTCGCGGACCTGCGGTCCATCCTCGGCGGCTCGATGCGGTGCCCGCGCCGGCCGCTGCTCATCACCTTCGACGACGGGTACGCGGACAACTACGAGCACGCCCTGCCCGTGCTCCGGCGCCTGGGGCTGCCGGCGGTCGTCTTCGTGGCCACCGGCGCCGTTGACAGCCGCCGGCTGCACTGGTGGGACGCCCTCGCCGCCGAGCTGTGCCACGCGCCGCGCGACGTCGTCGAGCTGCCCTTGATCGGCCCTCGCTCGCTGGTCGACGGGGCCGGGCGCAAGCGCGCCCACACGGAGCTCCGGGCGGCGATGAAGCGGGTCAGCCACGAGGCGCGCGAGGAGGCGATCGTGCGCTTGCGGGAGACGCTCGGGGCGGAGCCCCTCTCCGACGGCAGCAGCCTGATGATCACCTGGGAGCAGGCGCGGCGGATGGTGAGCGAGGGCGTCGACCTGCAGCCGCACACGGTGAGTCACGCGATCCTGCCGATGCTCGAGCCGCCCGAGATCCGCCGCGAGATCCGCGGCTCGGTCGATCGGCTGCGGGAGCTCCTCGGGACGCGGTCCTGCGCGTTCGCCTACCCCAACGGCGACTGGGACCCGCGCGTCGTCGAGGCGGTCCGGCAGGAGGGCCTCGAGATCGCGTTCACGATGCGCCCTGGTCCCGTCAGCCTCGACGAGGCCCGCCGCCATCCTTTGGAGATCCCACGCGTCTCGATCGAGGCGGCCGACGACCGGAGCGCCTTCCGCCTCAAGGCGTCGGGGGTGCTGCCGCTCGTCCTGGCGGTGCGCCGCGCCCTCGCGCGCGCATGAGCCGGCGGCGCGCGACCCAAGCCGCGCCGGCGGCCGCCTGCGTCGTCGTGCTCGCCGGCCTGACCGCCGTCCTCTACGCCGCGATGGTCGGCACCGCCGCCGGGCGCCGCCTCGAGGCCCTCGCACGGTTCTCCGGGGCATGGCGGAACGACACGGCGCGCCATGCCGGGAACGCGCTGCTGCACGCGGTCGTGCCGCTCGCCGTGGCGGCGGCCGTCGTCATCGTCATCTGGACCGCCCGCAACCGCCGCCGCCGCGAGGGATGGGCCGCGCTCGCCCTCCTCGCGGTCGCCAACGTTGCGGCGCAGGCCCTGAAGCCCGTGCTGGAGCGCACGGACCCGACGGGCGGCGAGGCGCTCAGGGCCACGGCGGGAGCCTTCCCCAGCGGTCATGCCGCGCTGGCGGGGTCGGCGGCGCTCGCGGTGGCGATGATCGCGCCGCCGCGCGGCCGCCTGGCGGTGGTCGTGGCGGGCGCCGTGCTCGTGACCGCGGTCGACCTGTCGCTCCTGGCGATGGGGTGGCACTACCCGAGCGACATCGTCGCCGGCGGGCTGATCGCGCTCGCCGCCGCGCTCGCGGTCCAGCCGGGCTGGGCGCGGCTCTCGGCGCGCGCGGCCCTCGGCGGCATGCTCGTCGCGTTCGCCGTCGGCCTGCTCGCGGGGGCGGCGCTGGCCGGCGCGCGCCCCGGGCGGGACGGCGCGCTGACGCTCGGGGCGATCGCGGTGGCGGCGGTCCCGCTCGGCACCATGCTCGGGCTGAGCGGCCGGCCGTCACGTCCCGAGGCTGCGCCGGCGCGGGAGCCTCAGCCCACCGCCCGGTACCCGACCGCAACCCCGAGCCCGTAGGCGACGTGCCGCCCGAGGTCCGTCGCAAGCGAGGGCGCCGGGTACTTCCAGATCGGCCTGTGATCGCCCCGTTTTCCCGCTGTTCCCGTCGAGGCGATGTACCCGCTGAGGGGCCCCGGAAAACCCCGGTTGAGCGCCGACTCGGCGTGGTTTCCGACGCCGCGCGGCCGGGGAAAACGTGACGCCAGAGGAAGCACCGATCCTCACCAAGGACCGGAGAAGGAGGGAAACGAGATTGATCTCGCCAAGGAAGCTCACGCTCGCAGCGGCGGCCGTGGCAGTCCTCGCGGTCGGCGCTGTGAGCGCCGCGGCCGGCGCGGTGGCCACGGGCGTCACCATCACTCCGAACCCGCCGGCGACGCTGGTCAGCCCGGGCATCGGCGGCCAGTACGGTGTCTACAACTTCACCGTCCAGCTGCCGGGCGCTGACGATCCGGCCGCCGGCTTCGTCAGCGGCCTCAAGTTCGGCCACTGCATCGACTCCGGCCGGAATGCGGCCCCGGTCGTCGGGACGCTCCGCAGCGGCGCCGACCTGCAGTTGCAGAACAGCGACGCGGCCAACCTCGCCGTGCAGCCGGGCGGCAGCAACCGCCTCGAGTGGCTCCTGCTCTCGTCGCGCCGCTCCGTCGCCGACGCGGCGACGCAGGCGGATCGCGAGTTCCAGGGGGCCGCGCACCAGAAGGCGGTCTGGCTGCTGACCAACCCCACCACCGGCGGCCCGCCGGTGGGTGCCAACGCCAGGCTCAACGACCCGGCGTTCGTCGCGCGCGCGAACCAGCTGTTCGCCGACTCGGCGACGAACGGCGCCAGCGTCGGCCAGGCCGCGTCGCTGATGGCGACCCCGGCCGGCACGACGACCGCCCTGCACCTGACCGGCGCTCCGTTCACCGGCGTGAACCTGGCCGTGACCGGCTCGGGCCACCTCGTGATCGGCGGCGCGAATGCCGGCGCCACGGCGAGCGTCATCCTCGGCGCAGCCGGCACGGCCGACGCGTCGCTCGTGCCCGACGGAACGGGCAACGTGACGGTCGCGGCGACGTTCGAGGTGCCCACGATGGTCCAGGCACAGGCTCCGAACGCCCCGCCGCTCGCGCAGAACTTCGCGTACCTGGAGTTCCGCCCGCTGTCGGTCCAGGCCACCGTGACGTTCGCCGGCACCCCGCCGGCGCCGGTCGCGACGCCGGCCGCGCCCGCCACGGCCGTCACGCCCGCCGTCGCCCCGACGGTGACCGTCGCCGCCGCGGGCTCGCCGACCGTCGCCGCCCGCACCAGGCTCCGCGTGACGAAGACGGCCCCCAAGGCCGCCCTCTCGCGCGAGCGGGTGATCTACCGGATCTCGGTCCGGAACACCGGCAAGGTGACCGCGCGGAACGTGGTCCTGATCGACCGGATGCCGCGCGGGATGGCGCTCGTCAGCAAGCCGAAGGGCGCCACCATCCGCAGCGGCGGCAGGCTCCGCTGGTCGCTTGGGAGCCTCCGTCCCGGCCGCTCGGCCTCGGCCACCGTCGTCTTCCGGACGGACACCGGGGTGAGCGGTCGCCTCTGCAACACGGCGACGGCGAGCGCCGGCAACGCGCCGGCGGCCTCGGCCCATGCCTGCACCGTGGTGGCCCGCGTCGCCCAGGCGCGCCGTGTGGTCCCGCGGGTGACCGGGTAACCCACCAGGGCGTCGCGCGAGGCGGTCGGGTGCCCGCCTCGCGCGACCCCGCGGTGGCTTGACGGACTAGGCCGCCGCCGGGTCGGGCCGCACGGTCACCGTGCCTCTCGGTCGGAGACGTCGCTTGCGGCCCGGTCCGCGGCTCGACACGGACCGGAGCCGGCACCCGGTGGGAGGCTAGGGCACAGGCCCGGGATTTCGCCATGCGACGATCGGGGGGTATCCGGCGCCGCCCGCACGCTCTACGCTGGCCGAGGGCCCGGCCCGTCGACGCACCGCCTGAGGTGATGGAGGTCGCGATGCCGACGTACGTGACGTTCTTCCGGTA
>DATFWK010000003.1:0-2610 GCA_035259345.1 Miltoncostaeaceae bacterium
GCGAGCGGACGGGTGAGCCAGCGGAGCACGGGGAGCGCAGCCGCGAGGTCCGGACTCTCCCGGTAGAGACGAAGGGTGGCGCCCAGCGCCGCCAGCGTCAGCTTGCCGGGACGGAGGGCGCGGCGGAGGGGGTTCGCAGCCAGTCGCTCGACGAGATCGTGTCGGCCGACCACCACACCGGCCTGCGGACCGCCGAGGAGCTTGTCGCCGCTGAAGGTGACGAGGTCGGCGCCCGCCGCGATCCGATCCCGCACGATCGGCTCGCGCGGCAGCCCCAAGGCCTCGAGGTCGACGAGCGCACCGCTCCCTAGGTCCTCGACCACCGGCACCCCGGCCTCCCTGCCGATGGTCACTAAGGTGGCGAGCTCGACCGCCGCGGTGAAGCCCGCCAGCCGGTAGTTGCTCGGGTGGACCTTCATGAGGAGCGCCGTGGCGGGGCCGAGCGCACGCCGGTAGTCGTCGGGATGGGTACGGTTGGTGGTGCCCACCTCGCGCAGGCGCGCACCGCTCTTTGCCATCACGTCGGGAAGGCGGAACGCACCGCCGATCTCGACCAGCTCGCCGCGGGAGACGACGACCTCACGGTCGGCGGCGAGCGTGTTCAGGACGAGGAGCACGGCCGCCGCGTTGTTGTTGACGACCAGCGCCGCCTCGGCGCCCGCCAGTGCGCAGAGGTCGGCGGCGACGAGCTCGTCCCGCTCGCCGCGCCGCCCCGTCTGCAGATCAAGCTCGAGGTTCGTCGCTCCCGCGGCGGCCGACGTCAGGGCCGCCACGGCCTCGTCGGCGAGCGGGGCGCGCCCGAGATTCGTGTGCAGGACGACTCCCGTCGCATTGACCACGCGCGTGAGACGCGGGCGCCCGGCCGACTCGAGGCGGCGGGCCGCCGCGGCGATCAGCTCCTCGTCCGTGGGGAGGGACGCGCCGTCGGACACCTGGCGTCGGAGCTCTCCGAGGACGAGCCGGAGGGTGTCGACGACCCGTTCCCTGCGATAGCGCGCCGTGAGCGCCAGGCCTTCCGGAGCAGCGAGCAGGCGCGCGACGGGGGGAATCCTCCGGCGTGGGTTCGGGGCGGAGGACCGCGGCATGCGCGGCATCGTGCCTGACCCCGGCCGGGCGAGACAAGGTGACCCGGCGGGTCGGCCAATGCCGAAGTTGCCGGCACCCGCGCCGCGTGCGAGCCTGGGAGGAATGGCTGACGAGCGGGCGCTGGTGACCGGCATCGTCCGGCGGCTGCGCGAGGCCGGCCACGAGGCTTACCTCGCGGGCGGGTGCGTCCGCGATCAGCTGCTCGGCCGTCCGCCGCTCGACTTCGACGTGGCCACCAGCGCCCCCCCCGAGACGGTGCAGCGGCTCTTCCCGCGAACCGTCCCGGTGGGCGCCGACTTCGGCGTGATCCTGGTGGTCGAGAAGGGTCGGCCCTTCGAGGTCGCGACGTTCCGCTCGGACGACGCCTACGTCGACGGCCGCCGGCCGAGCCAGGTCCACTTCGGCTCCGCACAGGACGACGCCCAGCGCCGCGATTTCACCGTCAACGCGCTCTTCCTCGATCCGCTGTCGGGCGAGGTGGTGGATTTCGTTGGCGGCCGGCAGGATCTCGCGGCGGGCACCATCCGGGCCATCGGCGACGCACGGAGCCGGATCGCCGAGGACCGACTGCGGATGCTGCGTGCCGTCCGGCTGGCGGCCCGGCTCGGCTTCACGCTCGCGCCGGCCACCCAGGCGGCGATCGCGGCCTCGGCCTCGACCATCACCGACATCGCCGCCGAGCGGATCGGCGACGAGATCATCAAGATCCTGACCGAGGGTGCAGCCCGGCAGGGCTTCGAGCTTCTCGCCGCGACCGGCCTCCTCGAGCCAGTCCTGCCCGAGGTGGCGCGCATGCAGGGCGTCGCCCAGGGCCCGGAATACCACCCCGAGGGTGACGTCTTCACGCACACGCTTCTCCTCCTCGACCAGCTGCCCGCGGGAGGGGCGGAGACCCTCGCCCTCGGCGCGCTCCTGCACGACGTCGCCAAACCGGTATGCGTCGGCGAGCACCAGGGTCGGATCACCTTCTACGGCCATCCCACCGTGGGTGCCGGGATGGCGGTCGTCATCTGCCAGCGCCTCCGGCGGAGCCGGGTGACGTGGGAGCGAGTCGACTACCTCGTGCGCAACCACCTCCGCCTGGTCCAGGCACCCGAGATGCGGCTCTCGACCCTGAAGCGCATGCTACGCGAGGAAGGCTTCGACGAGCTCCTCGCGCTCGCCCGCATGGACGCGCTGGCGTCCAACCGCGACCTCCGCTACGTGGGCTTCTGCGAGCGGCGCAGGGCCGAGCTGGCCCGGGAAGAGATGCGGCCGCCCCGGCTGCTCGCCGGCGACGACCTGATCGCGCTCGGCTACCCGCCCGGCCCCCTGTTCAGCGAGATCCTGACAGCCCTCGAGGAGGCCCAGCTCGAGGACCAAGTCCACACGCGCGAAGACGCCGAGCGCTTCGTCAAGGAAAGATTCCCGCCGCTCTAAGACACGGCCGAAGAAAACGGATCTCCGTCACGTACGGGGAGGGGCGCGCGGGGCACCCCCGGGCGCCGCCTATGAGCTCGCGCACGGCACTTCGCATCGACGCGC
>DATFWK010000004.1:0-6540 GCA_035259345.1 Miltoncostaeaceae bacterium
AACGCCGCGTGGTAGCCGCCGGTGAGCGCCGAGAGCGTGTCCTCGCCGTCGTCGAGCAGGGTGCCGGTTCGCGAGGCGGCGAGGCTGGCGAGCACCGCCAGGCCGAGCGCGCCGCCCATCATGAACGACGTGTTCACGACCCCCGACGCCAGCCCGGACTCGCTCGGCTCGACGTCGCTCATCGCGGCCAGCAGCATCGGGTTGAACGCGATGCCGGCACCGAGCCCGAGCAGGACCATGGGCGGGATCACGTCCAAGTAGACGTTCCCGTCGACCGGCGCGCGGGCGAACAGCAGGAGGCCGAGGGCGGAGAGGCCGAGCCCGACCGCCAGCGGGCCGCGGATCCCGAAGCGCATGACGATCTTCGCGGAGAGGCCCAGCGAGAAGGCGCCCATGATCAGGTTCGCGGGCAGGAACGCCAGCCCGACCTCGAGCGGGCTGTATCCCAGCACGAGCTGCAGGTAGAGGGCCGAGAGGAAGAACCACGCGAACATGGCGGCGGCCCAGAGCACCCCGACGACGTTCGAGACGGCGATGTTCCGCTTGCGGAAGAGCCCCAGCGGCACCAGCGGCGAGGGGACCCGGGCCTCGATCCCGATGAACGCGGCGAGCAGCACCGCGGCGGCCCCGAGGAGCCCGAGCGTGCGGGCCGACGTCCAGCCGACGTCGTTGCCGTTGACGATCGCGTAGACCGCCAGCATCAGCGCCGCGGTCACCGTGACGGCGCCGGCTACGTCGAGCCGGGCACCGGTGCCGGCGCCCCGGTCGGCGGGGAGCAGCATCAGCGTGAGCGCGAACACCGCGATCCCGATGGGGACGTTCACCAGGAAGATCCAGTGCCAGTCGAGCGTGTCGGTCAGGATCCCGCCCAGGAGCACGCCGATGCTGCCGCCGCCCGCGGCGACGAAGCCGAACACGCCCATGGCCTTCGCGCGGTCGGCCGGCTCGGTGAAGAGCGTCATGATCAGCGAGAGCGCGACCGCCGACACCACCGCGCCGCCCAGCCCCTGCACCGCGCGGGCGCCGACCAGGAAGGCCTGCGAGCCGGCCAGGCCGCAGCAGATGGACGCCCCGGTGAACAGCGTGATGCCGACCAGGAAGAGCCGCCGGTGCCCGTAGAGGTCGCCGAGCCGGCCGCCGAGCAGCAGGAACCCCCCGAACGTCAGGAGGTAGGCGTTCACCACCCAGGCGAGGGAGGTCTCGGAGAACGCGAGGTCCGTCCGGATCGACGGGAGCGCGACGTTCACGATGGTCGTGTCGAGCACGATCATCAGGTCGCCCATGCAGAGCACGACCAGCGCCAGCCACCGTCGGTTGCCCTCGATGCTCATCCGGCCTCCTCGAACCGCCGTCGTCTCACCCGGTCAGACCGGACCGGGGCGTGCGACTCATCGCCCGCGCGACCGTCAGGACGGCGGCGGTGGATCGTACGGCAGCTCGAACAGCGGGAACAGGCTCGGCGTGTCGAGGAAGAAGCTGAGCTCGACGATGCGCCCGCCGGAGATCTCGACGATCTGCAGCGCCCAGGGCTCGTGGGCGCCGTCCGGGCCGCTCGGCCGGTACTGCCCGAAGGCCGGCGAGCCGTTCGCAGCCGTTGCGACGAGGCGCGAGCCGCTGCAGCCTGCGCCCGGGCCCACCCACCACCTGAAGATCTCGTCCCGCCCCCGGAGCCAGAGGTCGTAGGGCGGCATCGACTGCGTCGCGTCCTCGTGGATCAGCGCGGTCAGCGCCTCGATGTCGTATCGCTCGAAGGCGTCCACGTAGCGCTCGAGCAGCGCGCGGTCCTCCTCGTCCTCCGGCTCGGGCGCCGCGTCCTCCTCGGTGAGGCGGACCGCCGACAGCGTCGCGCGCGCCCGCTGGAGGGCGCTGTTGACCGAGGCGACGGTCGTGTCGAGCAGCTCGGCGACCTCCCGCGCGTCCCATCGGAGCACCTCGCGGAGGATCAGCACGGCGCGCTGGCGCGGCGGCAGGTGCTGAAGCGCCGCGACGAACGCCAGCCGGATCGACTCGCGCGCCTCCGCCATCTCGGCGGGGTCGCCCGCGGACGCGAGCACCCGCCCGTCCGGCACGGGAAGGATCCATGTGCTCTCCGGGAGCGGCGGGTTGAGGTGCCCGTCGGCGGTGCCGGCGGATGTGAGGTCCATCGGCCGCGCCCGCCGGGAGCCCGCGCTCAGGGCGTCGAAGCAGACGTTGCTCGCGATGCGGTAGAGCCAGGAGCGGACGGCCGAGCGCCCCTCGAACCCGTCGTAACCGCGCCACGCGCGGAGGAACGTCTCCTGGACCGCGTCCTCGGCGTCGAACGCCGAGCCGAGCATCCGGTAGCAGTAGCCGGTGAGCTCGGTGCGATGGCGCTCCAGGGTGAGCTCGACCGGCTCGCTGTGGGCCGCCCTTCCCATCGGCCACACACTAGCCGTCGCCCGCCGGGCCGAGCCCGGCGCACGCTTGCCGCTCGGGGCTCCGCCGGGCAGGCTCCGCCGGTGGCGGTCGTCGGCATCCTGGTCTTCGACGAGGTCGACCTGATCGACGCGGGCGGCCCGTACGAGGTCTTCCTGACGGCGTCGCGCCTGGCCGTCCGCGCGGGCGAGCCCGCGCCGTTCGAGGTCGTCACGATCAGCCCGACCGGCGGGGCGGTGGAGGCCTACGGCGGCCTCCGGCTCGTGCCCCACCGCGCCCCGTCGGACGTCGAGCACCTCGACGTGCTGCTGGTGCCCGGCGCCGTGGCGATCGACCGCGTGCGGGCCCAGGCGCCCCTCAGGGAGGCGCTCGAGCGCCTGGCGTCCCGCTCGGAGGTCGTCGTCTCCGTCTGCACCGGCGCCTTCCTCCTCGCCGACCATGGCCTGCTCGACGGACGCCGCTGGACCACCCACTGGGAGGACGTCGACGAGCTCGCCGGCCGGCTCGGCGCGGCCGGGGCCACGCGCGGCGCCCGCTGGGTCGACGAGGGCGAGGTGGTCACCTCCGGCGGGCTCTCGTCCGGCATCGCCGGCGCCCTGCACGTGGTGGACCGGCTCGCCGGACGGCGGCTTGCGCTCGCCACCGCCCGCCAGCTCGACTACGACTGGGGCCCGGACGGGGCAGGAGCCGTCACGGGCTGAGCCCGCGGGGCCGGAGCGGGACGACCGCCCCGGCCCCCGTTGCGCGTTAGTGGTTGCCGTGCCGGGAAAGGCCGACGACGGTGAAGGGCTTCTGGCTGGTCGCGAAGTCCGCGTTCACCACGAGGAACAGGTTTCTCGCCCGGGCGATCGTGGAGGGGCCCCTAAGGGTCGGGTCCGTGCGCACGAACTCGACCTTGGCGCGCGTGGCGTGGCCCCGCAGCTTGAGGAACGTGATCTGGGCGGGCGGGCCACCCTGGACGACGACGAGCCGCCCGTTGGAGATCAGCATGCCGTCGCCGCCGGGGAGCAGGTTGGCGTTGACCTGAGTGATCCTCCGCCCGCCGTTCCGCCGGACGTCGATGCGGAAGAGCTTGCCGGTGTTCGACTGGACGACGATCAGGCGCTTGCTGTTGTCGAGCGCGACGATGCCGTTCAGGTTGAAGCCGGTCTGGTAGGCGATCTCCGGATCGACCGAGATGGCCTCCGGCGTGCCGCTGCCCGCGTTCACCTGCGCCCGGGTGACGTGCCAGAGGATCGGGCGGGTCGAGTCCGTGACGTAGACGTCGCCGTGGCCGGTCACCACCAGGTCGTTCAGGAACCCGCCTGCGCCGGTGTTGAAGGTGGCGACGACCGCCTTGGTCGCGATGTCGTAGACGGTGATCGTGCCGGTGGACCCACCTGCCACGTACAGCTTCCCGTGGAAGACCTTCATGCCGACCGCGGACTTGCCCGCAGCGCCTGCGATGAACACGCCCACCGCCGGGTTGCCGATAGTCCCCTGGTAGATCGCGCCGTCACCGGTGGAGCCGACGAAGAACGAGCGGGTCACCGGGTCCCAGGCCACGCCCTCGGGGTTGGCGGCCGGGTCCGGCTGGAGCGTGAAGACCAGCGGCGCTTTCGCGGGCTTGCCGTTCCCGGGCCCCGGGTGCTTGTCCTTCGCGACCGCCGCCGAGGCGAATGCGCCGACCAGCGCCACCGCCAGGACCGCGGATACCGCTTTCCTGATGCTCACCTGTCCCCTCCCCAATGTCGGGGCGCGCTCGGCCCGGTTCCTGGCCTCGCGCCGAAGCGCGGCGCGCCGTTCCTACCGGGCGAACGCTAGCCGCAACAAGCCGCGCCACAGGCTCCTTGTAAGCCGGGTTTAACAAAATGCTCAAAGGCGGCAGACAGCCTTTTGACATCTCGCGGCCCGCAGCCGCGAGGGCCCGCAGGACGGTAGGCTCGCTCAGAACCGATGCGCGCATCCGTCAGCAGCCGCCTGGCATTCGCGGGGCTCGCCGCCCTCGCGCTGGCGGTCGCCGTCATCGGGGGCACCGGTGGATCCGCGGCCGCGGCCGGCCGCACGGCCACCGCGCCGCCGGCGACTCGCCCCGGCTCGGTCACTCACCACACGATGGCGCTCCCGGGCGGCACGCTGAGCTACACGCTCGTGCTCCCGAACCGCTACCGCCCGGGGCGGCGGTTCCCGGTGCTGCTCGCGCTGCCGCCGGGCGACCAGAGCCAGGAGCTCGTGGACGCGCTCGTCGACCGGGTCTGGTCCCGCGAGGCCAAGCGGCGTGGCTGGATCGTGGTCAGTCCCGCCGCGCCGCCGTCCGGGCTGCTCTTCGAGCCCGGCCCGTCCGCGCTGCTGCCGCCGTTCATCGCCCGCATCGCGGCGGCCTACCCTCCGGAGGGCGGCCGCGTGCACCTCGCCGGCGTGAGCAACGGCGGGCTCTCCGCCTTCCGTGTTGCGATCGACCACCCGAAGCTCTTCAGCTCGCTGCTCGGCTTCCCCGCGGCGCCTCCCAACCTCTCGGACTACGAGCGCCTGGGGCCGATCGCGAAGATCCCAGTCGCGCTCTTCGTCGGCGGCGAGGACACGAGCTGGCTCCAGGCGGGCCGGCAGACCGTGACCGTGCTGCGGCACCTCGGGGGCCGGGCGACCCTGACCGTGTCGCCGGGCGAGGGGCACATCATCAGCCGCTACGGCGGGCCGCAGTACTTCGACGTCCTCGACCGCACGCGCTGAGGGACGCCGGGCGGCGCCGGTAGGCTCGCCCGCGCGCGATGACGTCGAGCGAGATCCTCTTCGGGCTGGGCCTCGTCCTCGTGCTGGCCGTGGGGTCGCAGCTCCTGGCCCGGCGCCTGCGCGTGCCGGCGATCGTCGTGCTCCTGCCGGCCGGGTTCATCGCCGGCATCGCCACCAGCGACGTGAACCCCGAGAACCTCCTCGGGAGCCTGTACCAGCCATTCGTCAGCCTCGCGGTCGGCGTGATCCTGTTCGAGGCGGGGCTCGGGCTGTCGCTGCGCGAGGCGCCCGAGCGGGTGCGGCCGGTCGTGAGCCGCCTGGTCGCCGTCGGGATCGTCGTGACGTGCCTCGGCGTCGCCGGGACCGTGTCCCTCCTCTTCGACGTGAGCACCGGCGTCGCGTTCGTGATGGGGGCGATCCTGGTGGTCTCCGGGCCGACCGTGGTCCTGCCGCTGCTCGCCTTCATCCGCCCCGCCCGGCAGGTTCGATCGGCGCTGACGTGGGAGGGCGTCCTCGTCGACCCGGTGGGCGCCATCTTCGGCGTGCTCGTGTTCCACGCGGTGAGCACCGGTGCAGGCGTGGGCGACTGGCACCCGGGGGTCTTCCTCTCCAGCGTCGCGGTCGGCGCCGCGGTCGGGGTCGCCGGTGCCGTCGTGTTGTGGGCGCTCCTCAGGGAGATCCACCGCAACGAGCCGCGCATGGCCGTCCTCGCGACGCTGATGGTGGTGATCGCGGCCGTCGTCGCGTCCGATCTGATCAGGGACGACGCCGGCCTCGTCGCCGCGACGGTGATGGGCGTCGCGCTGGGCAACCAGCATCTCCTGAAGGCCCAGCACCGGATCGACGTCAGCCTCGCGCGGGAGTTTCACGAGACGCTCGTCCAGCTGCTCATCGGAGTCCTCTTCGTGATGATCGCCGCCTCCGTTACGCCGGGTGAGGTCAGGTCCGTCCTCGCCGACGCCCTGGCCCTCGTCGCCGTCATGGTGCTGATCCTGCGGCCGCTCACCGTCGCGCTCGCCACCTGGCGGTCCGGCTTCACGGCGCGCGAGCGGGGCTTCATGGCGTGGATGGCCCCACGCGGGATCGTCGCCGGGGCGACGGCGTCGGCGTTCGGCCTGGCGCTTCAGGCGGATGGGGTCGCCGGCTCGGCGGCCGTGCTCCCTACGGTGTTCATCGTCATCTTCGCGACCGTCGTCCTCTACGGCCTCACCGCCCCGCTCGTCGCGCGACGGCTGGGGGTCGCCGAGAAGCAGCGCAGGGTCGTGCTGATCGTGGGCGGCCATGAATGGGCCCGTGAGCTGGCGCTCGCCCTCGCGCGCTCGGGCGTCGCCGTGCGCATGTGGGTGGGCCGCCCCGACGACCGCGCGGCCGCGCAGGCCGCCGGCCTCGAGGCCGACCAGGGGTGCATGGTGGTGGATGCCGTGAGCCGCGAGGCGG
>DATFWK010000005.1:0-8493 GCA_035259345.1 Miltoncostaeaceae bacterium
CTGATGCCGCCGATCGTGAAGGTCACGATGAAGGCCAAGGCGAAGAGCATCGGGGTCCGCAGGTGCAGCTTGCCCTGCCACAGCGTGGCGAGCCACGACCAGACCTTGACCCCGGTGGGCACCGCGATGATCAGCGTGGTCACCATCATCGGCACGCGCAGCCACGGCGCCATGCCGCTGACGAACATGTGGTGCGCCCACACGCCGAAGCCCAGTACCGCGATCGCGACGGTCGAGAACGCGATCGCGCGGTAGCCGAATATCGGCTTGCGCGAGAACGTCGCGAGCACCTCGCTGACGATGCCGAAGCCGGGCAGCATCATGATGTACACGGCCGGGTGCGAGTAGAACCAGAAGATGTGCTGGTAGCTGATGACGTCGCCGCCGTGCAGCCAGTCGAAGAAGTGCGTGCCCATGACGCGGTCGAAGAGCGACATGAACTGCGAGCCGGCGATGAACGGCGTGCCGAACACCACCAGCGCCGAGGTCGTCGCGTTCGCCCACACGAGCAGCGGCATGCGCCAGACGGTCATGCCCGGCGCGCGCATGGTGATGATGGTCACCAGGAAGTTGACCGCGGTCATGATCGACGAGGCGCCGGCGAACTGGACGCCGATCTCGAAGAGCGTCGTGCCGGTGCCGCCCTGGATCGCGAGCGGCGCGTAGACCGTCCACCCGGCGCCGTAGCCGCCGAGCAGCATGCCGGTGAGGATCATGAAGCCGGCCGGCGGGAGCATCCAGACGCTCAGCGCGTTCAGGCGCGGGAACGCCATGTCCTTCGCGCCGATCATGATCGGCAGCACGAAGTTCGCCAGGCCGGCGAACGACGGGATCACGACCAGGAAGATCATGATCGCCGCATGGGCGCTGAAGAGGCTGTTGTAGGTGGCCGGGCTGACCAGGTTGTCGCCCGGCTGGGCCAGCTCGCCGCGCACCATCTCCGCCAGCGCGCCGCCGACGAACAGGAAGAAGACGACGGTCACCAGGTACTGGATGCCGATGACCTTGTGGTCGGTGTTGACCCGCAGGTAGTCGCGCCACGACGTGGCGCCGTGCATCGAGTGGTCCTCGTAGTCGACCTTCCGGCCGATCATCCAGCGGCCCCACCAGTCGAAGCAGCCGATGCCGACCAGGAACCCGAGGACGCCGAAGATGGCCGTCGAGGTGACGTAGACCTGCTCCTCCCAGAGCGGGTCGAGGCCGAAGACGGCGCGCAGGAAGACCACGAGGACCAGGCCGAAGACGACGCCGCCGACCGTCCACCAGGCCGCGCGCTTCCACCAGTACGAGACCGGATGGGCCGGGTGGTGGTGGCCGTTGCCGTGGCCGGCCGCGTAGGCGACCGGTCCGGGAGCGTGAGTCGTCGCCATCAGCCGCCCGCCTTCGTGGCGGCCTGCGCCTGCTGGAGCCATGCGCGGAACCCCTCGGGCGACATCACGACCATGCGGCTGCGCATGACGGCGTGGCCGATGCCGCAGAGCTCCGCGCACACGATGTTGTACGTGTGTCCCGCGGTGTCTGGCTTCATCGTGAATCGAACCTGGGTGTTGGTTATGCCGGGCACGGCGTCGCCCTTGATGCGCGTCTCGAAGACGAAGAAGTCGTGGATGACGTCGACGGAGTGGAGGCGGAGCACGATCTGGGTGCCCGCCGGCACGCGCAGGTCACCGGTGGTGACGCCGGTGCCCGGGTAGGTGAACTGCCACAGGAACTGCTGGGCGGTCACGTCCACGGTCATGCGGTCGGCCGGCGCGGCGAGCGCCTCGTTCTTGTGGAGCACGAGCGCCGCCCAGATCGCGGTCACGACGAGCATCAGTGTCGGGATCGCCGTCCACACCACCTCGAGCTTGGTGTTGCCGTGGACCGGCGGGCCGTCCTCCTCGTCCCCCGGGCTCGCCCGGAACCTCCACACCGAGTAGAGCAGGAACGTGAGGACGATCGTGAAGATGAAGATGCTCGCGAAGACCGTCCACCAGATCAGCGGGTCGACGCGGTCGGCCTCCTCCGAGGACGCGTCCGGCAGCCAGTTGATGAGCAGCGCGACCGCGACGCTCACCCCGGCGATCACCACCGCGAGGACGGCGATCGGCAGCGTGTGAGGGCTCTTCAAAAGCCTCCCGGGCACGGGGCGACCCTACCACGCGCTTCTCGTCTGGAAGCGCGTTCAGGGCGGGGTCAAGCGTCCTTCGTCAGCGGGGCGGCGGGCCCTGGTGCGAGCCCGGCGACGCCCCGCGAGACGATCACGGCGCAGGCGGCGAAGAGCACTGCTCCGATCACGTAGGGCAGGCCCAGCCGCACCCCCAGCAGCGCCGTGCCGGCGACGGGCGCGATCACCCGTGCGGCGCCTCCGGTCGAGGCGAGCACGCCCAGCACCCCGCCCTGCTCCTCCGCCGACGCCCGCCGGGAGACAAGGCCAGTGACGGTCGGGAAGACGAGCCCGGACGAGGCGCTCATCAGCAGCAACACGAGCAGGAGCTCCCAGACCTCCTGGGTGGCCGCGAGCAAGGCCAGGCCCACCGCGGTCCCGATCAGGCCGGCCATGAGTACGCGAAGCTCGCCGCTGCGGCGTACGAGCGGGCGCACGGCGCCCCCCTGGACGGCGGCCACGATCACGCCGATGTAGGCGAAGACGAGGCCGGTGTCGGCGAGCGAGAAGTCGAAGCGACGCTCGGCGAACAGCGCGAACGTCGTCTCCATGGCGACGAACGCCAGCGTCCCGAGGAACGAGATCCAGACGAGCGGGGCCAGGTCGCGGCGCCCCAGCGCGTCGCGCAAGATCGCCCGGCGGCTGCGGGGGGCCAGCTCCCGCCGGTGGCGCGACTCCGGCAGGCGGCGCCACGCGAGGGCGAGGTTCCCGGCGGCGAGCGCGGCGGCGATGAAGAACGGCAGCCGGCGGTCCACCGCAGCGAAGAGGCCGCCCATCGCGGGCCCGATGATGAAGCCGAGCCCGAACGCCGCGCCGATCATGCCCATCGCGCCGGCGCGCTCCTCCGGCTCGGTCACGTCGGCGACGTACGCCTGGGCCGCCGCGTACGAGGCGCCCGAGAGGCCGTCCAGGATCCTGGCCAGGAACAGCATCCACAGTGCCTGGGCGACCCCGAACAGCAGGCTGGCGACGCAGCTGCCCGCCAGCGAGACCAGGATCACCGGGCGCCGGCCGACGCGGTCGGAGAGCCTGCCGAGCACCGGCGCGAAGACGAACTGCATGAACGCGTACGAGGCGGTCAGCAGGCCGACCGTGATCTCCCGCGCGCCGAAGTCCTCGGCGTAGAGCGGCGCCAGCGGGATGACGATCCCGAAGCCGATGAGGTCGATCAGGACCGTCGTCCAGACGATCCCGAGCGGCGTGATCAGGAACGCGCCGCGGCCACCGCGGCGGGACCTGCCGCTTCGCCGCATTTCGGGCTCCACTACCTGATGATCGCCGCGTCGACCGCCATGGCCACGAACAGCAGGGCAAGGTACAGCATCGACCAGGAGAAGACCGCGCGGGCACGGTGCTCGTCCGGCCGCCGGGCGAGCCGGACGGCGAGCGCGACGAAGACGGCGCCGAGCACGAGGGCGGCGACGAGGTAGAACGCCCCGACCACGCCGGCCGCCGAGGGCAGCAGGCTCACGCCCACGAGCACGACGGTCCAGAGCAGCACCTGCCGGGCCGTCGCGTCGGTGCCGCGCACCACCGGCAGCATCGGCACGCCGGCCTGCGCGTAGTCGCGGCGCAGGAGCAGCGACAGCGCCCAGAAGTGGGGCGGCGTCCAGTAGAAGATCACGGCGAACATCAGGATGGCGCCGAGCTGCAGGTCACCCGTGACCGCCGCCCAGCCGACGAGCGGCGGCACCGCGCCCGCGGCGCCCCCGATCACGATGTTCTGGGTGGTCGAGCGCTTCAGCCAGAGCGTGTAGAGCAGCACGTAGAGCGCGAAGCCGAGCAGGGCGAGCCCGGCCGCGAGCCAGTCGGCGCCCAGGCCCAGCACCAGCACGCTGGCGGCCCCGAGCAGCAGCCCGAAGCCCAGGGCGTGCGGGGCCGAGATCCGTCCCGCGACGACCGGCCGTGCGGCCGTGCGCGCCATGCGCGCGTCGATGTCGCGGTCGACGACCTGGTTGATCGCGTTGGCGCCGCCGGCGGCCATCGCGCCGCCCACCATCGTCCAGAGCACGAGCCAGCCGTCGGGCCAGCCC
This sequence comes from Miltoncostaeaceae bacterium, assembly GCA_035259345.1. Taxonomy (GTDB): domain Bacteria; phylum Actinomycetota; class Thermoleophilia; order Miltoncostaeales; family Miltoncostaeaceae; genus DATFWK01. The sequence goes on from DATFWK010000005.1 coordinate 4,180, forward strand.
CGGTCCGCGACGATCATCGCGAGCAGCGTGGTCAAGAGGAGCAGCGAGATGATGCGCGGCTTCGTCAGGCGGACGTAGTCCGCGACGACCCCGAGGACGCCGTGGCGCGACGCGGCGGCGGTTACGGCCCCGGTCGTCACGCGACCCTCGCCACCAGGACCACGAGCACGACGAGGAAGGCGATCGGCAGGAGCACCCAGAGGCGCTCCAGGGCGGCGGCCCGCGCGCTTCCCGCGGCGGCCCACTCGCCCCGGGCGATCAGCGCCACGGGCGCCGCGATCAGGAGCACGGCGGCGAGGAGGACGTACCAGCCCACGACGGCGAGCATAACCCAGGACCCGCGGCCGGAACCGGGCCGGTCGTCCCGCTTTGACCCGGGCGGGCGCCCTCCGGGGCTAGTGCTCCGTCCCAGGAGTCCGTTGCATGGCCGGGGTGCGAAACGCCGGCCGGGCAAGGACGCAGCCTGCGCCCCATATCCGGGCATATGGGCGCAGGCGAGGACACAGCCCCCGAGGCGGAGGTATGTCGAGGCGATGCAGTTCGCACCCGGCCGAGCGTTGCAGCCGCCGGGTGGCGACGAGACTTCTGGGGCGGAGCACTAGGCTGGGTGCGTGCCCCACGACCTGCTCGTGCTCGGCGCGGGTCCGGCCGGGCTCGGCGCCGCCCTCGAGGCCGCGCGCGCCGGCGCCCGCGTGGCGATCGCCGACGGGGCCGACCGGGTCGGCGGGCTGTGCGTGACGCTCCGCCGCGACGGCCTCGCATACGACCTCGGCGGGCACATCCCCTTCGTCCGCGACGAGCGCCGCCGCCGCTGGCTCGAGGAGCTCCTCGGCGGCGACCTCGTCCGGGTCCGCCGGCCGGTGGCCTGCGTGCTCGACGGCCACGTCGTCCGTGGGCGCTACCTCGACCAGCGCCCGCCCGCGACGGCGGGCGGCGACGGGGACGGCGGGTCGGCGTACGACTTCCTGGCCGCCCGCTTCGGCGCCGGCTTCGTCGAGCGCACCATGCGCAGGTACCTCGAGAAGGTCGACGGCATGCCGCTGGAGCGCATCCCGGCGATCCGGCCGAAGCGGCTCATGGAGGACCAGGCCGCGCCGGACGGCTTCTGGTACCCCGCCGAAGGCATCGGCCAGCTCATGGACGCGATGGCGGCCGCGGCCGAGGCTCTCGGCGCCGAGCTCCTGCTCGGCCGGCGGGTCGAGCAGATCGCGGTCTCCGGCAGCCGCGTCCGGGCGGTGACCCTGCAGGGGCCGGACGGCCCGGCCGAGGTCGCAGCCGGGGCCGTGGTCGCCGGCCTCCCGCCGACCGTCGTCGCCCGGCTCGTCGAGCCGCCGCCGGCCGCCGACCTCCCGTCGTTCCCGATGCGGGCGGCCGCGCTCGTCTACCTCGTGCTCGACCGCGGGCCGCTCACGCCGGAGCCGTGGATCCAGGTGGACGACCCCCGGGTGCCGTTCGCCCGCATGTTCGAGGTGGCGAACTGGAGCACCCGGCTCGTCCCGGACGGGCGCACGGTGCTCGGCTGCGAGTGCTACGCCGACCCGGGGAGCGCGCTCTGGTCGATGAGCGACGCCGAGCTCGCCCAGGCGTGCGCCGCCGCGCTCCGGGACCCGCTCGGGCTCCTCGACGAGCCGGAGGCCGCGCGGCTGGCCGAGGTCGTGCGCATCCCGCGCGCGTGGCCGCTCGTCGCCCTCGACCGCCTGGCCGCGGCCCGGCGGGCGGCCGGGCTCCTGGACGGCCTCGGCGGGCTCCAGGTGGCGCAGGGCGGCGACGTCGTGCAGGCGATCGAGGCCGGCGAGCGGGCCGCGCACGCCGTGCTCGCGGGCTCCCCCGGAACGGCCGGGGCCGACGGGACCCAGGCCGGAGCCGGTGCGGATGCCCTCAGCTACGGTTGACGGATGAGGCTCGCCGCCCACCCCGCCGAGCGGTTCCGGGCACTCCTCGGCGACGACGGGGTGATCGACCACCCGCTGGAGCGCGAGCTCTACGCGAGGGACGGCTCGGTCTCCGAGGGCGAGTGCGGCCTGGTCGTGATGCCGGAGACGGCCGAGCAGGTCGCCGGCTGCGTCCGGCTGGCCCGGGAGCTCGGCATGGCGATCGTCCCGCGGGGCTCGGGCACGGGGCTTGCGGGCGGGGCGGTGCCGCTGGCCGGCGGCCTCGTGATCTCGGTCGCGCGCATGCGGCGCATCCTCGAGATCGACGTCGAGACGCCGTGCGCGTGGGTCGAGCCCGGGGTGCTGAACCTGGACGTGACGGCGGCCGTCCGCCACCTCGGCCTCCATTACGCGCCGGACCCCTCGAGCCAGCAGGCGTGCTCGATCGGCGGCAACGTGGCCACGAACGCGGGCGGCCCGCATTGCCTCTCCTACGGCGTCACCGCCCAGCACGTGCTGGCCGTCGAGGTCGTGCTCGCCGACGGCAGCGTCGTGATGCTGGGCGGCCTGGCGCCGGACCCGCCGGGCTACGACCTCCGCGGCCTCTTCGTCGGCAGCGAGGGCACGCTCGGCATCGCGACGCGCATCTGCGTGCGGCTCATGCGCGACCCGCCCGCGGTGCGGACGATGCTCCTCGACTTCGCGGCCGTGCACGACGCCAGCGAGTGCGTGAGCGGGATCATCGCCGCGGGCGTCGTCCCGGCGGCCATCGAGATGATGGACCGGGGGATGGTGGGCGCCGTCGAGCCGTTCGTCCGCGCCGGGCTGCCGCTCGACGCCGCGGCGGTGGTGCTGGTCGAGGTGGACGGCACTCCGGGCGAGGTCGCCGCCCAGACCGCGCTCGTCGAGCGGGTCGCCGCCGGCCACGGCGTCCGCGACGTGCGGATCGCGCGCGACGAGGCCGAGCGCCAGCTGCTCTGGAAGGCGCGGAAGAACGCCTTCGGCGCGATGGCCCGGGTCGCCCCGAACTACTACCTGCACGACTGCGTGGTGCCCCGCACCCGCCTCGCCGAGGTGCTCGACCGGGTCGCCGAGATCGCCGAGCAGCGTGACCTCGTGATCGTGAACGTCTTCCACGCCGGGGACGGGAACCTGCACCCGCTGATCGGCTTCGACCGGCGCGACCCCGAGCAGACCGAGCGGGTGATGGCGGCCGGGCGGGAGATCATCGAGACGTGCATGGCGGCAGGCGGCGTCCTCACGGGCGAGCACGGCGTCGGCCTCGAGAAGCGCGACTTCATGCCACTCCAGTTCAGCGAGGTCGACCTGGCCGCCCAGGCCTGCACCCGGCGCGCCTTCGACCCGGCCGGCGTGCTCAACCCCGAGAAGGTGCTGCCGCTCGGCAGCCGCTGCGGGGAGCCGCAGGCGGCGGCGCTCGGCGCGCTGCCCGAGGGGGTGTGGGTGTGAGGCCGACGAGCCCCCAGGAGGTGGCCGCGCTGCTCGCCGAGGCCAGCCGCGAGGGGCGCCCGGTCACGCCGGTCGGCGGCGGCACCCGCTGGCGTCGGGGACGGCCGGCCGACCCCGGCGAGCGGCTCCCCACCGAGGGCCTGGGGCGCATCGTCGAGCACGCTCCCGCGGACCTGACCGTCACCGTGGAGGCCGGCGTGCCCGTCACGGATCTCGCCCGCCGGCTCGAGGAGGAAGGACAGCACTGGGCCCAGGCCGACGTCCGCCCGGGATCGACGGTGGGCGGGGTGCTCGCGGCCGGGGCCAGCGGCCGCTCGCGGCTGCGCTTCGGGCCCGTGCGCGACTCGCTGCTCCAGGTCGTGCTCGTGACCGGCGACGGGCGCGTCGTCACCGCCGGCGGGAAGACCGTCAAGGGCGTGGCCGGCTACGACATCCCGCGCCTGGCCGTCGGCTCGCTGGGCACGCTCGGCGTGATCGTCCAGGCGACCCTGAAGCTCCTCCCCCTCCCCCAGGCGCGCGCGTGGTTCGCGACGGAGGGCGGGCTGGACGAGCGGGCGGCCGCCGCCCGGCGGGTGCTCACCGAGGTCCACCGCCCCGGCGCGGTGCTCCTGACGCCCGGGCGCCTCTCGGTCGAGCTGGTGGGCATCGAAGACGACGTCGTGGCCCCGGACGGCTTCCAGCCGAGCGAGGCGCCGCCGGAGCCCGCGGGGAACGGCCTCGTCGACGCTGGTGTGCCGCCGCGTGAGGTCGCGCGGCTCGCCGCCGCGCTCGAGGGGCGGGGGCTCGGCTACGAGGCGCAGGCCGGCGTCGGAGCCTGCCGGGCCGCGGTCGACGACGCCGACGACGTGGCGTGGGTGCGTGCCGAGGCGACCAAGCTCGGCGGCCACGCCGTCGTGGTGGACGGCCCGGACGACCTGCGTGCCGACCCGTGGGGGCCGCCCCCGCCCGGCGCCGAGCTCATGCGGCGCCTCAAGGC
>DATFWK010000006.1:0-13659 GCA_035259345.1 Miltoncostaeaceae bacterium
GGCCGCTCCGTGAGGGCCATGAGGTCGCGCATGGCCGACGAGACGATCTTGGCCGCGCGGGACGCGAACCGCTCGTCGTAGCGGGCGCCGTCCGACGGCGTCACCTGGCTGTGCGCGTGCCTCGAGTGCGTTCCCATCAACCCCTCCGGATGCGGCCGAACGTCGGAGTGTAGAGCCAGGGCGTGGAACCGGCGAACCAAACCCCCGTGGTAGCATCGCGGCCCGTGCCCGTGAACGACGCCTCCACCGCCACGCGGCCGGCCGGGACGGTTCTTCGCCTGCCCGACCCCAGGCGCGCGCGGCCTGAGGACTGGGCCCAGCTCGTCCGGTTCTGCATCGTCGGGGCCTCTGGCTACTTCGTCAACCTGGCGGTGTTCTCGGCGCTCGTGGAGGGCGCTGGGGTCCACTACATCCCCGCGGCCGTGCTGGCCTTCTGCGTGGCGTGGTCCAGCAACTTCATGCTGAACAAGCACTGGACCTTTCGCCGCCACGGGCTCTCCACCCTTCAGCAGGGCGCGCGCAACCTGCTGGTGAGCCTCGCGGCGCTGGGGCTCAACCTGGCCGCCCTGCACCTGCTGGTCGTCGCGGGTGTGGGCGAGGTGCTCGCCCAGGCGCTCGCGATCGCAGCCGTCACCCCCGTCAGCTTCCTCCTCAACCGCCGCTGGTCCTTCCGGTAGCGCGGATGCTGCGCCGGGCGATCGCGGCCGCCGCCCTCGCCGGGGTGCTCGCGCTCACCGGGCATGCCGTCGCGGCTCCCCCGCAGTCCCCGCCGCTCGTCGGCCAGTCGCCGGTGCCCGCGGTCGCGCCGCCGGGCGGCGCCGGGGTGACGCCCAGCGACGCCGCGGAGCTGACCCAGGCGCGGGTGATCGCGGTCGCCGCCGGCTCCGCGAAGGCCCGGTCGTGGGCCGAGGACCACCACGTCGTGCGGACGACGGCGACGTTCGACGCCCAGACACGGCGGTGGACGGTCTCCTCGATCGACGCCAAGAACCGCATCCAGGCGCAGGTGTTCGTGGACGACCGGACCGGCGGGATCGCCGAGGTCCGCACGGGGCCGCAGGTCGCATGGCTCATGGCGCGCGGCTACAAGGGCGCGTTCGGCCGCTCGCTCACTCAGCCGCAGATCTGGATCCCGCTGACGATCCTGTTCGTGGTCCCCTTCCTCCGCCTGCGCCGCCTGGTCTCGTGGCGCACGCTGGACCTCCTCGTGCTCGTCTCCTTCGGGATCTCGCTGATCTGGTTCAACCGGGGCGACATCTTCACCTCGGTCCCGCTGCAGTACCCGCCGCTCGTCTACCTCGGCGCCCGCCTCGCCTGGATCGGCGCCGCCCGCGCCCGGCGGCGCGCGGCCCCCGCACCCGCCGCGCAGGCCGCCCCCGAGGCGGCCGAGCGCACGCGGCCGACGCTTCGCAGCTGGTGCCCGACATGGCTGCTCGTGACGCTGATGCTCCTTGCCATCGGCCTCAGGCTCGGGCTGAACGCCTTCGACTCGAACGTCATCGACGTCGGCTACGCCGGAGTCATCGGGGCCGACCGCATCGCCCACGGCACGACCCCATACGGGACCTTCCCGACCGACTGCTCGCAGTGCGACACCTACGGGCCGGTCGCATACCTGGCCTACATCCCGTTCGAGGCGGCCAAGCCCTGGCACGGTCGCTGGGACGACCTGCCGGCCGCCCACGGCGCGGCCGTGACCTTCGACCTCCTGTGCATCGCGGGCCTGGTCGTGCTCGGCCGCCGTCTCTCCGGCTGGCGCCTGGGCACCGGCCTGGGCCTCGCCTGGGCGGCGTTCCCGTTCACGGCCTATGCGCTCGAGAGCAACTCCAACGACGCGCTGGTCGCGCTGTTCCTCATCTGGGGGCTCGTCTTCCTGCCACGCGCCGGCATCCGGGGGTTGATGCTGGGCCTCGCCGTGCTGACGAAGTTCGTCCCGCTCCTCCTGGTGCCGCTCTGGAGCCGCCACCCGTTCCCGCGCGGGACAGGGCGGCGACGGATCGGGGCGTACCTCGGCGGCCTGGCGCTCGCCGTGGCCGGCACCGGCTGGGTGCTGCTGCTCGACGGTGGCTCGGGCGTCCACAGGTTCTGGTCGCGCACGGTCGGGTTCCAGCTCGGCCGCGACTCCCCGTTCTCGATCTGGGGCCAGCATCCCGGGCTGCGCCCGCTCCAGATCGCGCTGGGCGCGGTGGTCTGCCTCGCGGCCCTCTGGCTGTTCGTGCGACCGCGGCGGCTCGACCCGCTCGAGCTCGCCGCATTCTCGGGCGCGCTGATCATCGGCGCCGAGCTCGTGATGACCCACTGGTTCTACCTCTACATCCCGTGGTTCCTCCCCTTCGCCCTCATGGCGATGATCCCGCAGTGGCCGGACCCGGTCCGCGCCCCGACGCGCCCGGCCGTCCGCGAGGAGGCCCCGCCGCCGGTCCCAGTCCCGGCGTGAGGGGCGGGCCGTGAGGAACCGGCTGCCGTGGCTCGTCACCGGCCTGGCTGCGCTGGTCTGGGTCGGGCCGCTCCAGTGGCACTGGTACGCGCACACGCTGATCACGGACCTGCCGGTCTACGAGACGGCGGCGCGCAGCATGGCGGCCGGGGGGATCCCCTACCGCGACTTCAGCCTCGAGTACCCGCCCCTGGCGGCGCTGCTCTTCCTCGTCGCGCGGGTCCTGCCCTTCACCTACTCGTTCGCGTTCTCGGCGCTCATGCTGGTCGCGCTCTGCGCCACCGCGCTCGGGGTGATGGCGACCGCGCGGGCGCTCGGGCTCGACGCCCGCAGGGAGGCGCTCGCCGGCGGCGCCGTCGCGGTGAGCCCGCTCCTGCTCGGCGACTTCATCACGACGCGCTTCGACCTGGCGCTGGCGGCGCTCCTGGCCTGGACGCTCTGGGCCGCAGTCGTCTGGCGCTTCCGCCTGGCATGGGGGCTTCTCGCCGCGGCCATCCTGCTGAAGCTCGTGCCGGTGGCCCTGGTGCCGGTCCTCCTGCTCCACCAGCGGCGCGCCGAGGGCTCACGCCGCGCATGGGCGGGCGCGGCGGCCGGCGTCGGCGCGGCGGCCGTCGTGATCGCCGTCTTCGCCGCCGTCGCCCCCGGCGGCACCTGGGACATGCTGTCCTACAACCTCGACCGCCCCCTGCAGATCGAGTCGAGCGGCGCGGCGTACATGCTCGGGCTCCACTGGCTCGCCGGCATCCCGCTGCGCGTCGTCGACTCGTTCGGGAGCCAGAACCTTGCGGGCGAGGGCACGGGCACGATCGCGGCGATCTCCACCGGCGTCACGGTCGCGCTCGTCGTGGCGATCGCCGTCACGTACGCCGTCCTCCTGCGGCGGGCGCGCCCGCCGGCGGACGCGCGCCTGTTCGTGGCCGCCGTGGCGGCGACCATGGCTGCCCTCCTGGCCGGCGGCAAGGTGCTCTCGCCCCAGTTCCTCGTGTGGCTGCTCCCGGCCGGCTTCGTGGTGAGCGGTCGCTACGGAGCGGCCACGGCCTGGACGACCCTCGCGGCGATGGTCCTCACGCAGGCGTACTTCCCGAGCCGCTACTTCGACCTCGTGGACTTCCGGGCGCCGGCGATCGGGCTGCTGGTGCTGCGCGACGCGGTGCTGCTCGTGCTCGTGGCGCTCGCGTGGCCCCGGCCGGCGCTCGCCAGCCCGCCCGAGTGGACGCTTCCGCAGCGCACCACGCCGGCGCCCGAGGAGGCCGCGGTGTCGGCGGTCTCCGGCCGCCTGCTCTCAGGCTGAGGGCGCCGCCGGCTCGCTGAAGGGGGTGATCGAGCGCGCGAGACCGTCCGGGCCGGCCTCGACGAGCGCCCCCTGCACGAGCACGCCCCCGTCGGCCACGTCGAACCGCGCCGGCGCGCCGGTCAGGAAGCGGCGCAGGATGACCTCCTTGCGCACGCCGATGACCGAGTCGTGGGGCCCGGTCATCCCCAGGTCGGTCATGAAGGCGGTGCCGCCCGCGAGCACCCGCGCGTCGGCCGTCTGGACGTGCGTGTGCGTGCCGACGACCGCCGTCACCCGCCCGTCCAGGTGATGCCCCATCGCGACCTTCTCGCTGGTGGCCTCGGCGTGCATGTCGACGATCACGTGGCGCGCGCTGCGCCGGGCGCGCTCGACCAGCTCGTCGACAACCGTGAACGGGCTGGCCCCGGCGTCGATGAAGACGGAGCCCAGGAGGTTGAGCACGGCCACCCGCTCGCCGCCGGCGGCGTCCACCACGGCGAGGCCGCGGCCGGGCGCCCGCGGCCTGAGGTTCGCCGGCCGGAGCGCCCGCGGGTCGCTCTCGAGCACCGCGTAGTAGTCGGTCTGGCGGAGCGTGTGGTTGCCGCCCGTTAGCACGTCGACGCCGGCCGCGAAGAGCTCCGTCGCCTGGCGTGCGTGGGTGCCGGCGCCCCCGGCCGCGTTCTCGGCGTTGACGACGACGAGGTCCGGCGTCATGCGCTCGCGGAGCGAGGGAAGGCTGGCGAGGAGCGCCGCGAGGCCGACGGAGCCGACGACGTCGCCGATGATCAGCGCCCGCACTTCGGGGCCCTAGTGCTCCGCCCCAGGAGTCCGTTGCATAGCCGGGGTGCGAAACGCCGGCCGGGCAAGGACGCAGCCTGCGCCCATATCCGGGCATATGGGCGCAGGCGAGGACACAGCCCCCGAGGCGGAGGTATATCGGAGCGATGACGTTCGCACCCGGCCGAGCGTTGCAGCCGCCGGGTGGCGACGAGACTTCTGGGGCGGAGCACTAACTTCCGACCCGGACGACCTCGATGTGCACGTGGCTTCCACCGCCCCCGGTGTAGTCGGCGATCTCCGGCCGGGCGACGGCCTCGACGTCGGAGAGGTCCCTGACCTGGCCGAGGCAGCTCGTGCCGGCGGCGACCCACTCCCCGACCCGCGGCGGGCCCGCGGCGGACGCGCCGCAGAGCGAGGCCGGCCGGCGCGATGCGGGGATGCGGGTGATGTGGTTGACGCGGACCACCGCGTCGCCCGCGGACGCCGGGCTGATGTCCACCTGGTAGCCCACGCGCTTCCCTGCGATCACGTAGTCGCTCACGCTCGCGACGGTGCCGTCGACGGGCGAGAAGACCGGCGTGCCCGGCGCGGCGGCGACGTCCACGGCGCCGGTGTCCGGGCCAGGCCGCCCGTCGCGTGGGGCGATGTCGTAGCGGCGCCCCGAGTCCGGCTCGAGCGCGGCGACGGACGGGTCGTCGACCGCCCGGAAGAGGATCTCGCCGATCCGGGTGCGGTCGACCGGGAGCTTGAGCACGACGGCGTCGGCGCGGGCGAGCGCCAGGTCCGGCGGCCGGGCCCCCAGGTCGAACTGCGAACGGGACTTCCCGCCCCCCGCGACGGCCGTCCCGCCGCTGTCCCGGACGACCAGGCCGACGAGGAGCGCGAGCACCACGCTGAGCGCCAGAACGAGGCCGGCACCGGCCACCGTGCGCCGCCGCCGCCGCTTGGCCGCTCGTTCGCGGGCGCGCTGACGCGCCGCGAGCTGGTCGCGGGTGATCGCGGACACCGGCAGGAGGCTACCTGGGCGCCCGGACCTTAGCCAGAAGTTGTCCCGGTGCGGGGGAGGCCGAAGGTACACTGGCGCCGATGAGCGGCCGATCGGCCCGCATTCCGTCCTGGGCGCAGCTGTTCCTGATCCCCGCCGCGCTCGTGACGCTGTGGATCCTCGGGACCTACATCGGTCGCGCGCTGTTCATCTTCCTCACCTCGTCGGTGATCGCGCTGCTGCTGAACCCGGTGGTGCGGATGCTGCGACGCGCGCACATCCCCCGCGGGCTGGCGGTGCTCATGGTCTACCTGGGCTTCGTGATCGTGCTCGGCGGCGCCGCGCTGGCCATCTACGGCCCGGCAAAGAGCCAGGTCGAGGACATCCGCACCAACCTGCCGCAGTACTCGGACGAGGCGCAGCAGCACGTGGACGACCTGCAGCGATGGTTCGACCGGCGTGGGATCGACATCAACGTGCAGCAGCGCCTCAACTCGGCGATCAACTCGCTGCGCGACAAGGGCCAGGAGATCGCCGGGAACTTCATCGGCTACAGCCTCGACATCATCGGCAAGCTCGTCACGTTCATCATCATCATCGTCGCGTCCATCTACATGCTCCTCGACGCCAGGAGGATCACGATGTTCGCCCAAAAGGTCTTCGGCCCCGAGGCCGGAACCTTCCTGCGGGGCGTCGAGCGGAACCTGGCGAGCTACCTGCGGGCGCAGGTCCTGGTGTGCCTGATCATCGGCGTGAGCGCCGGGGTGATCCTCTGGATCTACGGGGAGACGGGCGTCTTCCCCCAGGGGTCGACATATGCCATCGCCTTCGGGCTCTGGGTGTTCGTGGCCGAGTTCATCCCCTACGTCGGCCCGATCCTCGGGGCCATCCCTCCCACGCTGCTCGCGCTGTTCACCTCGCCGATCACCGCCCTCTGGGTGATCATCGCGTTCATCGGCATCCACCAGCTCGAGGGGCACATCGTGGTGCCGAAGGTGATGGGCGGCGCGCTCGGCGTCCACCCGCTGGTCGTGATCTTCGGCCTGGTCATCGGCGAGGAGCTGTACGGGCTGGCCGGCATCCTGCTTGCGATCCCGGTGGTGGTGATCGGCAAGGAGTTCGTGAACTTCCTGAGCCAGCGGTACGGGATCCCGCTCCTCGATGCCAAGCCGCCGCCAATACCCCCGCCCATCGACACGGCGCCGACCGCGGAGCACGAACCGGTGCCGCCACCCGCGGAGGCGGAGCCGACCCGCGAGCTCCCGACCCGGGTGATCGAGCCCGCGAGCCCCGACCCGCGCCCGTGAGCACGACCACGACAGGCGGGCCGCTCCTGCGTGGGGCCGGCCTCGCCAAGCGCTATCGCGGCGTGGCCGCGCTCGACGGGGTCGACCTCGAGCTCGAGCCGGGCGGATCGCTCGCCCTCCTGGGCCCCAACGGCGCCGGCAAGACGACGCTGCTGCGCATCCTCGCCGGCGTCACGCCGCCGACCGCGGGCACGCTGGAGGGAGCGGGCACGGGCCGCGGCGTCGGCTGGGTCCCGCAGCGGCCGGCCGTCTACCAGCGGCTCACGACGCGCGAGAACCTGCGGCTGTTCGCCGCGCTCGAGGGCGCGGCCGACCCGGACGTCGCGGCCGACCGCCTGCTCGAGCGGGCCGACCTCGTCGAGTTCGCGGGTCGCCCGGCCGCCGAGCTCTCGACCGGCACGCTCCAGCGGCTCAACCTGGGCGTCGCGCTCGCCGGCGCCCCGGCGCTCCTCCTGCTCGACGAGCCGACAGCCACGCTGAGCCCGGACCAGCGCCACCGCCTCTGGGGATGGCTGGCGGAGCTGCGCCGGGAGGACCGCCTGGCACTGCTCTTCTCCACGCAGTCCGTCCACGAGGCGGCCGCCAACGCCGACCGCATGCTCGTGCTCGTGCGCGGGCGGGTGGCGTTCGCGGGCACCGCCGACGAGCTGACGGCCGCCTACGGCGTGGACGACGCCGAGGCCGCGTTCCTCGCCCTGCTCGAGGCCGGCGCTTGATCCGCAACGCCGGGCGCCTGCTCGTCAAGGACCTCCGCCTGCTCGTGCGGGGGCGCGCGCTCCTCGCCCTCCTCGTCGGCTACCCGCTGCTGGTCGCGGTGCTCGTCGCCGTCGCGCTGCAGAGCGGGGAGCAGCGCCCGTCGGTCGCATTCGTGAACCTCGACACCTCCGGCCGGACCGTCCAGGTCGGCTCCCGCCGGCTCGGGGTCGAGGACTACGCCCGCCGGCTGGGCCAGGAGGTGCACCTCGATCGCCTCAGTCCGGGCGAGGCGAGCCGCGCCCTCGACCAGGGCCGGGTGAGCGCGGTGCTGACGATCCCCTCCGGCTTCATCAGCGACCTGCAGGCAGGGGTCCACCCGCCGGTCATCACGGTCGAGACGAGCCGCCGCTCGCCGATCCAGGCCGACGCGATCCAGCGGCGCCTCGAGTCGGCGATCTTCCGCGTGAACCAGCAGCTGGCGAGCACGTACGTGGACCAGACCCTGCACCTCGTGCAGGTCCTCGTAGATGGCGGCGACGTGTCGGCGTTCACGCGCAGCGGCCACGTGCTGGGGCTCACCGAGAGCCGGCGCCTGGTGCGTGACGTCCAGGCGTCCCTGCGGCGCTCGGGGAGGGCCGACGTCGCCGCCCGGCTCGACCCGCTGCTCAACTTCATCGTGCAGGCCGGCGTCAACCTCGACCTCGCGAACGCCGCCGCGCAGTCGCTGACCAACCCCATCCGCCTGCGCATCCCGCCCCCGCCCCAGGGCCGCGAGCCGCTCACCGGGTTCGGCTTCGCGGGGGCGCTCCTGGTGAGCCTGGGGCTCATCGGCACCCTCCTCGGCGCCGCCGCACTCTCCTCCGAGCGGGAGGACGGCACGCTGACCCGCCTCCGCCGCGGGCTCATCCGGACGGAGGGCCTCGTGGGCGAGAAGGTGAGCTTCGCGGCCCTGGTCGGGCTGGTCGTGGGCTTGCTCCTGCTGGCCGCGGTTGCCATCTTCACGGCGCTCACCGTGGACCGCTGGGGACTCTGGATCGCGTCGCTCCTCGCCGCCGGGCTCGCCTTCGGCGCCTTCGGCGTGCTGATCGGCGCCCTCGCCCGGGAGACGCGCACGGCGCTGCTCGCCACGATCATGCTCGCGCTGCCGCTCATCTTCCTCGGCCTCTTCACGGACAGCGCGATCGCAAGCGGCATCAGCCAGGTGTTCCCGTTCGGCCCGGCGTTCCGCTCCTTCCAGACGCTCCTCGTCGAGCCCTCGGTGCCCGGCCGGCTGGGGCTCAGGATCGGCCAGCTCCTGCTGCTGGGGCTCGCTTTCGGCGGCATCGCGTCGTTCGCCCTGCGCCGGCGGGCCGACGCGTGAGCACGCGCGCCATCCAGGAGGAGCTGTTCGCCAGCGCGGCCGCCGAGGCGGCGCGGCTCGCCGAGCTCGTGGACTCCGTGGCCGAGCGCGTCGCGGTCGCGCAGGCCGAGCTGGAGCTGGTCGCGGACTGGACGGCCGAGCGCCTCGACCTGCTGCGCGCGGCCCTGCGACGGCCGCGGTTCGGCGACGTGCCGGGCTACACCGCCGAGCTCGAGCGCGCCGAGGCGGAGCTCGCCTCAGTGCAGGAGCTCCGCCGCCGCCTCGCCGGCGAGCGCACCTAGCGCGCCTCGACCGGGAGCACCGCCTTGACGGCGAGCGCGCGGGCGAGCCGCTCGCGGTACTCGCCCGGGCTCACGTTGACCGCCCCGAAGCGGCCGAGGTGGGCGGACCACATCTGGACGTCCCAGAGGACGAAGCCGCCCCGGCTCAGCAGGCGCACCGTCGCCGCCAATGCGACGTTCCCGGCGTCCGCCTCCCCGTGAAACATGCTCTCGCTGGTGAAGAGGCCACCGAGCGCCACCCCGAACAGGCCGCCGGCGAGCCGCCCGTCCCGCCAGCTCTCGACGCTGTGCGCGACGCCGATGCGGTGGAGGGCGACGTAGGCCTCCGCCAGGCGCGGCGTGAGCCACTCGCCGGTGCGCGGGCCGCCGCAGGCCCGGACCACCTCGGCGAACGCGGTGTCCAGGCGGATCTCGAAGCCCTCCCGCCGCTCCGCCCGCGCGACCGAGCGCGGCACGCGCGCCGACTCGACCGGCACGACCGCGCGCGGGTCGCACTCGTAGAGGCCGATCCGCCCGTCCACGTCCATCGGGAACCAGCCCTCGGCATAGGCGGCGAGGAGCTCAGCGGGATGGAGCCGTGCCCTCATCGGCGGGAGCGAAGCAGGTCCGCGGCCGGGAGGGAAGTCGGGGCGGGGCGGCGGTACACTCGGCACATGGAGGAGCTGGCACAGGCCACGGCCGCCTTTCCGCGCGCGCGGCCGCGGCGCCTGCGGGCGAGCGCGGCGCTGCGGGCGATGGTCCGGGAGACCCGGCTCTCACCGCACCAGCTCGTGCTCCCCCTCTTCGCGGTCCCGGGCCACGGCGTCCAGGAGCCGATCGCCGCCATGCCCGGCCAGTTCCACCTGTCGCCGGACCGCCTCGCCGACACCGCCGCGCGCGTGCACGAGGCCGGAGTGCCCGCGGTGCTCCTCTTCGGCGTCCCGGACGAGAAGGACGAGGCGGCGAGCGGCGCACACGACGCGTCGGGCATCGCCCAGCGCGCGATCGCGGCGGTCAAGGAGCGCGTCCCAGACATGGTGGTCATCACCGACGTCTGCCTCTGCGCCTACACGGACCACGGCCACTGCGGGCTGGTCGTCGACGGCCGCGTCCACAACGACCTCAGCCTCGAGGTGCTCGCGCGCACGGCCGTGAGCCACGCCGACGCCGGCGCGGACATCGTCGCCCCGAGCGACATGATGGACGGGCGCGTCGGCGCCATCCGAGCCGCGCTGGACGCGGAGGGTCACGAGGACGTCGCGATCCTCTCGTACGCGGCGAAGTACGCCTCGGCCTTCTACGGCCCGTTCCGCGAGGCCGCCCACTCGGCGCCCGGGTTCGGCGACCGCCGCGGCTACCAGATGGACCCGGCCAACGCGCGCGAGGCGCTTCGCGAGGTGAGGCTGGACATCGCCGAGGGCGCCGACATGGTGATGGTGAAGCCCGCCGTGACGTACCTGGACGTGATCGCGCGCGTGCGGGCGATGACCGACCTGCCCGTCGCGGCGTACCACGTGAGCGGCGAGTACGCGGCCGTCGCGGCGGCCGTCGAGCGGGGCTGGCTCGACGAGCGGGAGGCGGCCCTCGAGGTGCTGACCTCGATCCACCGGGCGGGCGCGGACATCCTCATCACGTACTTCGCCGAGCCGGCCGCCCGGTGGCTCCAGGAGGGCGCCGGGTGACGCTGCCCATTGGGTAGCGAGGCGCTCTGGGAGCGCGCCCAGCGGGTCCTGGTCGGCGGCGTCAACTCGCCCGTCCGCGCGATGCGGGCCATCGGGCGCGACCCGATCTTCATCGCCCGCGCCGAGGGCGCCTACGTCTGGGACGAGGACGGCAACCGGTACGTCGACTATCTCGCCTCCTGGGGGCCGGCCATCCTCGGCCACGCCCACCCCGTCGTGGTCCGTGCGCTCGAGGAGGCGCTGCCGCTCGGCACGTCCTACGGCGCGCCGACCGAGCGCGAGGTCCGCTTCGCCGAGACCGTCGTCGAGGTGATGCCCTCCATCGAGCAGCTGCGCATGACCTCGTCGGGCAGCGAGGCGGTGACCGGAGCGATCCGGCTGGCCCGGGCGGCGACCGGCCGCGAGCCGATCGTCAAGACGGCGGGCGGCTACCACGGCGCCATCGACGGCCTGCTGGCCGAGGCCGGCAGCGGCGCCACCACGCTGGGCGTGCCGACGAGCCCGGGCGTGCCGGAGGGTGCGGTGCGGGCGACGCGCCTCGTCCCCTACAACGACCTCCCGGCGGCGGCCGCGGCGCTGGAGGGCGCGGCGGCGATGATCGTGGAGCCGGTCGCCGGGAACATGGGCGTGGTCCCGCCCGCGGACGGCTACCTCGCGGGGCTCCGTGAGGCGTGCGACCGCACCGGCTCGCTGCTCATCCTGGACGAGGTGATCACCGGCTTCCGGGTCGCGCGCGGCGGGGCCCAGGAGCGCTTCGGCGTCGTCGCGGACCTGACGTGCCTCGGCAAGGTGATCGGCGGTGGGCTCCCGGTCGGCGCCTTCGGCGGCCGGCGTGAGGTGATGC
Organism: Miltoncostaeaceae bacterium; assembly: GCA_035259345.1. Taxonomy (GTDB): domain Bacteria; phylum Actinomycetota; class Thermoleophilia; order Miltoncostaeales; family Miltoncostaeaceae; genus DATFWK01. The sequence goes on from DATFWK010000006.1 coordinate 11,625, forward strand.
GCGAGCTGGCGCCGGAGGGGCCCTGCTACCAGGCCGGGACGCTCTCGGGGAACCCGCTCGCCACGACCGCCGGGCTCGCGACGCTGGCCGAGCTCGCCCGCCCGGGCGTCTACGAGGGGCTCGAACACGCGGGCGCGGCGCTCGAGACCGCGATCGCCGAGAGCGGGGCGCCGGTCACGGTCAACCGCGTGGGCTCGATGCTGACGCCCTTCTTCGCCCCCGGGCCGATCACGGACTACGCCTCGGCCCTCACGAGCGACACGACCGCCTACGGGCGGTTCGCGCGCGGACTGCTCGCCGCCGGCGTCGGCCCGCCGCCCTCCCAGTTCGAGGCGTGGCTCGTCGGCCTCGCACACACCGAGGAGCACTTCGCGGCCACCCGCACGGCGCTCGAGCGCGCGCTCGCGTGAGGATCACGCTGGAGGGGCAGCCCGCGCTCGCCGGCGCGCTGGTCGAGCCGGCGCCGGAGCTCCTGCTCGCGCCCCTGGCGGCCTCGGCGCTCCGGACCGAGCACGCGGTCGGGCTGGACCTGATCCTCGAGGGCTTCCTGCTCCACCATGGGCGGCCCCGTCACCTCGCCATCGCCGACGACGGCCAGCGCGTGCTGGCGGGGGACTTCTGCTACGCGCAGGGCCTGGCGACCGTCGCTGCGTCCGGCGACCTCGAGGTGGTCGACGCGCTCGCGGAGCTCGTGGCGCTCTCATCGGTGGCCGTCGCCCAGGGGGCGCAGGAGGTGCTCCCGTCGCTCTGGGCCGGGACCATCGCGGTGATCGTCGCCCCGGACGGCGCGCCGGCCGGCCGCTTTCGGACCGCGCGCACGGCGTTCCGGGAGCGGGGCGAGCGGGCGCCGCTCACGGCCCTCGCGGCGGAGCTGCGGGCGCCGGGCGTGGAGGAGGCGCTCGGTGCGTGACCTCCGCGAGTGGGTGACGCGACTCCGCCGGGCCGGCGAGCTCGCCGAGGTGGACGCCGAGGTCGATCCCAACCTCGAGATCACCGAGATCGCCGACCGCGTCGTCAAGGCAGGCGGGCCCGCGCTGCTCTTCCGCCGCGTGCGCGGCTCGTCGATGCCGGTGCTCATCAACCAGTTCGGGAGCGAGCGGCGCATCGAGATGGCGCTCGGCGTCGAGCGGCTCGAGGACCTGGCCGAGCGGATCCAGGACCTGATCGAGCTCCAGCCGCCACAGGGCCTCGTCGAGAAGGTCCGCGCGCTCGGCAAGCTGCGCGAGCTGGCGTCGTTCGCCTCGAAGACCGTGAAGGACGGGCCGTGCCAGGAGGTCTGGCTCCCCGAGCCTGACCTGGACGCGCTCCCGATCCTCACCTGCTGGCCCGCGGACGGCGGCCCCTACATCACGCTGCCGCTGGTCTTCAGCCGCGACCCGCGCACCGGCGTGCGCAACTGCGGCATGTACCGCATCCAGAAGCTCGACGGGCGCACGGCCATGATGCACTGGCAGATCCACAAGGACGGCGCCGCCCACCTCCGCGACTCCGAGGGCCGGGTCGAGGTGGCAGTCGCGATCGGGTCCGAGCCGGCCGTCACGTACAGCGCGACCGCGCCGCTACCGCCGAACGTGGACGAGATGATGCTCGCCGGGTTCATCCGCGGCGCGTCGGTGGAGATGGTGCGCTGCCGAACCGTGGACCTCGAGGTGCCGGCGACGGCCGAGGTGGTGCTCGAGGGCTACGTCGACGCCACGGACCTCCGCCCGGAGGGGCCGTTCGGCGACCACACCGGCTTCTACACGCCGGCCGACCCGTACCCGACGTTCCACCTCACCGGGATGTCCACGCGGCGAGAGCCCATCTACGCGACGACCGTCGTGGGCAAGCCGCCGATGGAGGACTTCTACCTGGGCAAGGCAACCGAGCGGATCCAGGACCTGATCGAGCTGCAGCCGCCACAAGGCCTCGTCGAGAAGGTCCGCGCGCTCGGCAAGCTGCGCGAGCTGGCGTCGTTCGCCTCGAAGACCGTGAAGGACGGGCCGTGCCAGGAGGTCTGGCTTCCCGAGCCGGACCTCGACGCGCTCCCGATCCT
>DATFWK010000007.1:0-6519 GCA_035259345.1 Miltoncostaeaceae bacterium
CGGCCGGCGGTCGGCCAGCGGCGTGCCGGGCCGGGGGTTCAGGAAGTTCAGCGGCACCTCGTCCGGGCCGAGCTCCCGCAGCTCGAAGGCGAACTCGAGCCGCTGCTCCCACGTCTCGCCCATGCCGAGGATGCCGCCCGAGCAGAGGCCGATGCCGACCTCCTTCACGAGCACGCACGTCTCGACGCGCTCCTCCCACGTATGCGTGGTGACGATGCTCGGGAAGTGGCTCCGCGCCGTCTCGAGGTTGTGGTTGTAGCGGTGGATGCCCGCGTCGCGCAGGGCCTCGGCCTGCGACCGCGTGAGGATGCCGAGGGAGCAGTCCACCTCGAGGGCGGTCTCGCGCCGGATCGCACCGACCGCGCGCAGCACCTGGTCCATCAGCCGCCGGTCCGGCCCGCGCACGGCCACGACGATGCAGAAGTGCGTCGCCCCCTGCGCCTCGGTCGCGCGCGCCGCCCCCATCACGTCCTCGAGCGGCAGGAAGGCGTGGCGCTGGGCCGGCGAGTCGTAGTGCATCGACTGCGAGCAGAAGGCGCAGTCCTCCGGGCACCCGCCGGTCTTGGCGCTGATCAGCGACTCGAGCTCCACCTCGTCGCCGGCGTGGCGGCGGCGCACCTCGTGGGCCAGGAGCAAGAGGCGCGGCAGCTCGGACGGCGGCAGCTCGACCAGCGCGCGGGCCTCCTCGATCGCGATCGGCGAGCGCTCGTCGAGCACCCTGGCCGAAAGGTCGTCCAGCACGTTCGTCACGCCGGCGACCCTACCAGCCGTGACGAGCGCGGAGCGCTGCAGCGCCCGGCTCGTTAAGTTGCATCTTACGTTAGTAGATGCTTACACTCTCCCCCATGGAAGCCGAGCTCCGCGCGATCGCCGCCCCCCGCCGCCGCCAGATCCTCTCCCTCGTGCGCGACGGCGAGCTCTCTGCGGGCGAGATCGCGGCCCACTTCGACGTGACCAGGCCGGCGATCTCCCAGCACCTGAACGTGCTGAAGGAGGCGGGCCTCGTCACGGAGCGCCGCAGCGGCACCCGCCGCCTGTACCGGGCGCGCCCCGAGGGGCTCGCGGAGCTCATGCGCTTCCTCGAGGGATTCTGGGACAGCCGCCTCGACGCGCTGAAGCGTGAGGCAGAGCGAGAGGAGCGGGTACATGGAGACCATGACTCAGAGCACGGTCGAGCGTGAGGTCGCGATCGCCGCGTCGCCCGAGACGGTCTGGCGGTTCCTCGTCGAGCCGGAGCTGGCCGGCCGCTGGATGGGCGACTGGCACCGGCTCGAGCCAGAGCCCGGCGGGGCCTACCGCGTCGAGGTTCTGCCCGGCGCCATCGCCGCCGGCGAGATCGTCGAGCTCGACCCGCCGCGGCGGCTGATCATGACGTGGGGCTGGGAGCAGGAGGGCGCGTCCATCGGGGCGGGCGCCACCACGATCTCGTTCGAGCTCGTCCCGAGCGGCGACGGCACCCTGCTGCGCTTCACCCACACGGCCCTGCCGAGCGCCGAGGCCGTCGAGCGCCACGCCCACGGCTGGGACCACTACCTCGCCCGGCTTGCCACGGCCGCGACGGACGGCGACGCCGGCCGCGACCCCTGGCTCGACGGCATCACCTGATCGCTGCGGTGCCGGCGCCGGTGGCTCAGAGGTCCCGGCGCCGGAACCCGGCCGCCGCGAGCGCGCCGATGATCACCACGTAGAGGACCGCGTACGGGAGGAGCAGCGGGCCGGCGGCCTGGGCGCCCCCGAAGGGGCCGAGGCGGACGATCTGCTCGGTGACGCCGGACGCGTCCGCGGTCAGCCCGCTGAGCGCGTCCTGGTAGAGGGCCTCGAACGGCAGCGCCCACTGGAGCGTGCGCGAGATCGACTCGAGCGTCTCGGCGCCGAGCGCCTTCGCGATCTGGCCCAGCAGCCCGGCCGTGAGCCCCGCGCCGAAGACCATGAACACCGCGATGCCGTTGGCCGTCCCGGACAGCCAGATCGAGCCGAGCAGCGAGATCGCCGCCATGATCGCGACGGCCGCCGCGAGCTGGACCATTGGCACCACCACCCGGTCCGGCCAGTAGTCGCCGGTCGCCCGGGTGATGAGCAGCGCGCCGAGGAAGATCAGCGCCACGTAGGCCCCCGCGGTGACGGCCGCCCCGATGAAGCGGGCGGCGAGCAGGGCCGGGCGGGACACCGGCCGGACGAGCAGCGGCTGCAGGAGGCCGCGCTCGGCGTCGCCCCGGACCGCGCCCAGGGTCAGGAAGACCACGAGGATTGTGCCCAGGAACAGGATCGCGAACATCGCGAGGCCGAGGATCGTCGCGCCCGCGATCGTGCGGGAGTCGAGGCCGGTCTGGGCCGCGCGGTCGGCGAAGCCGTTCGTCTCCCCGAACGCGAGCTTCGCGCCGAGCCCGTAGAGGACGAGGAACCCGACCGAAAGCACCAGCACGACCACGAACACGCGCCGGCGGAGGGCCTCCTGCATCGCGTAGGCGACGATGACCGGGATGGCCCTCAGCTCATGCTCCCCTCGACCGCCTCCAGGTAGACGTCCTCCAGGCTCGAGCGCAGGACCCGTGCACCGTAGACCTGCTCGCCCGCGGCCACCAGCTCGGCGACCAGCGCCGGCACGTCATCGCGCCCGGCGCCCTCGACCACGCGCACGCCGGTCGCCGTCTCGATCTCGACCCCGCGCGGTTGCGCCAGCTCGGAGGGCCGCCCGGCCGCGATGATCTTCCCGCGCTGCAGGATGAGCACGCGGTCGCAGACCAGCTCCACCTCGCTCAGCAGGTGCGAGTTCAGGAGCACCGAGACGCCCCGGGCCCGCAGCTCCTCGAGCAGGTCGCGCACCGTGCGCCGCCCGACCGGGTCGAGCGCGCTGGTGGGCTCGTCGAGGAAGAGCAGCTGGGCCGACCCGACCATCGCCTGGGCGATGCCGAGCCGCTGCTGCATGCCCTTCGACATCGTCTCGACCTTGCGGTCGCGCGCCTCGGCCAGGCCGACCAGGCGCAGGAGCTCATCCCGCTCCGGCGCCCCGCCCTCGGACTCGCTGAGGCGCTGGTGAAGGGACAGGAGCTCGTCCGCCGAGAGCCAGCCCGGGAACCGGAAGAGCTCGGCGAGGTAGCCGATCGAGGCGAGGGCCGCCGGCGAGCCTGCGGGATAACCGAGCACGCTCACGCCGCCGCTCGTCGGGCGCACCAGCCCGCACGCGATCTTGACCAGGGTGGACTTGCCGGAGCCGTTCGGGCCGAGGAGGCCGACCAGCTCACCCGGCTCGATCTCGAGATCGACGCCCGCGAGCGCCCAGGAGCGCCCGTAGCGCTTCGTCAGGGCCTCCGCCCGCAGAACCGGCGTCACCAGCTGAGGGTAGCCGGTCCAGGCGCGATCCGAACGCGCGCGGGGGCGCCGTTCAGGTGCCGGGCGCGCGACCGGCGAGCGGTGAAACGTGGACCTCGGTGTCAGTCCGACCCGTCGCGGGCGCGCCCGTAGCGCTCGTAGATCACGCGCGAGGCGAACGTCCTGGTCTCGAGGAGGTCGAGCCGAAGATCGTCGGTGACCGGCGGCAGGAAGGGTGTGCCGCCACCGACCACGACGGGATAGCGGAACATGCGCAGCTCGTCGACGAGGCCGAGCTCGATCGCCTCCGCGGCCAGGCCGGCGCCGCCGATCCCGACGTCCTTGCCGGTCGCGTCGAGCGCAGCAGCGGCCTCCTCGGCCACCGACGCCCGGGCGAGCCGGGCGTTGCCCTGAACGGTGTCGAGGGTACGACTGAAGACGACCTTGGGAAGCGCACACCAGACGTCCGCGAACGCGGCCCCGGCCTCGTCGTCGCGCAGCGACGGATCCGTGTCCCACACAAGCATGGTCTCGTAGAGCCTGCGGCCGCACAGGAAGCCGCCGAGCTCGCCTGTCTGCTCGATGTGGGCGAGGAACTGATCCTCGCTCGGGAACGACCAGTTGAACGCGCCCTCGCGGTCGGCGATGAAACCGTCCACCGAGACGCCCATCGAGTAGATCAGCATGGCCCTCCTTCGACAGGCTGCCGTCCCATTGCTAACGACCGATCGCGAGACGAAAACTCATCGTCGTGGGTGTGACCGCCAAAGTGATCCCCGCCGGACGCCCGCCCGTACTCCCGGGCAGGCGGCTACCATGGTGGCACCACCGGGGAGCGTGATGACGACGGCGAAGGCCGGAGGGGCCGACCTCTCACAGCTGGACCTGACCGGGGACCTCGACGCCGAGTGCATCCAGCGCCTCATGGGGGACCTCCCGGAGGTTGCGCTCGAGCCCGGCGACGAGCTCGACATCACGGCCTCGCGCGCCGCGTGCTGCCTCGTGCGCCTCGGCCGGCTCGCGCTCCAGTTCGAGGCCGGTGAGGCCGCGCAGCCGCGCACGATCGGCGTGGTCGAGGAGGGCGACGTGCTCGTGCCGCCCACCGCGGTCTGGGCGGCGGTCGGGCCCACGGTCGGCTGCCGCGCCATCGAGCCGTCCGTCCTCGCGCTGGTGGACGAGGAGCGCTTCGACGCCTGGCTGGCCGAGCCGCGCCTCGCCGCCAACCTGGTGCGCGTGCTCTCGGCCCAGGTCGCCGACCGCGAGCTGGCCCTCGCCATCGCCCTCGAGCCCCGCGTCGACCGCCGCCTGCTGCTCAAGCTCCGCCAGCTCGCCACGCGCTGGGGCAAGGTCACCCCCCAGGGCGTGCGCCTGGACCTGCGCCTCACGCATCAGGAGCTCGCCGGGATGGTCGGCGCGGTGCGCGAGTCCGTGACGATCGCGCTCGGGAAGCTCGTCCGCGAGGACGAGGTCGCGGTGCAGAACCGCACGATCTGGATCCGCGAGCGCGGCTCCGACCCGATCGAGCCGGAGTAGGCGGGCTCAGCGCGCGGCGGCCACGGCGACCGCGAAGCGGCCGCGGGCATCCGCGTGCCACTCGACGACCTCGAGCCCGCCGGCCCGGAGCATCGCCGCGGCGCTCTCCTCGGTGAACTTGCCCGAGATCTCGGTCTGCATCTCCTCGCCGTCGGCGAACGCAGCGACGACGTCTGCGCCGGGCACGTGGACCTTCTGGTCCCCCACCGAGCGCAGCCGCATCTCGATCCAGGCCGGCCCCGGGTCCCAGAACGCGACGTGCTCCCAGCGGCTGAGGTCGAAGTCCGCCCCGAGCTCGCGGTTCAGCACGCGGAGGACGTTGCGGTTGAACTCCGCCGTGACGCCGGCCGCGTCGTTGTAGGCGGCCTCGAGCACGGCCGGGTCCTTGACGAGGTCGAGGCCGATCAGCAGCCGGTCCTCCGCGCGCATCAGCGGGAGAAGCGATCCGAGGAACGCCGGCTGGTGGTCCGGGTGGACGTTGCCGATCGTGCCGCCCAGGAACGCGACGAGGCGGGGGCCGCTGCGAAGCGGGCGCGGGATCGTGTGCAGGTGGTGCTGGAAGTCGCCGGCGACCCCGTGGACCCGGAGGCCCGGGTAGGCGGCCGCCAGCCGCCCGGCGGTGGCGAAGACCGTCTCCGGCGAGACGTCGAACGGCACGTAGCGGCGGAGCGTCCCGGCCGCGCGCATCGCGTCGAGCAGCGCCTCGGTCTTCCGCGCCGAGCCGGCCCCCAGCTCGACGACCTCCACCGCGCCGAGCCGGCCGGCGATGCCGGGCGCCTCGCGGCGGAGGATCTCGAGCTCGGTACGGGTCTGGTAGTACTCGGGCAGCCGCGTGATCCGCTCGAACAGGCGGCTGCCGCGCTCGTCGTAGAAGTACTTCGCGAGCAGCCACCGGGGCCGCTCGCCCAGGCCGCGCCGGACGTCGGCGGCGAGGCCCTCCCGCAGGTCGCCCTCCGGGTGGACGTCGAGCCGGTACGGCTTCGGGCGCAGCCGCAGCCGGGCCCGCCGCGGGACGATCAGGCGTCCGGGAGGTCCCACGCGCACCGGAAGCCCGCGAAGATCTGCCTGCGCATGGGGAGGTCCCAGTTCCGGAAGCTCGTGCTGGCCGCGTGGGGCTGGGTCGCCCAGGAGCCGCCGCGCAGCACCCGGTAGCCGTCCCCGAAGAACGGCTCCGCGTACTCGCGGTACGGGAAGGGCCGGAAGCCGTCGTAGCCGGTGAACGGGCTCGCCGTCCACTCCCAGACGTCGCCGACGAGCTGGAGGCAGCCGGACGGGGCGGCGCCGTCGGGATAGGCGCCGGCGGGCGCGGTGCCGAATGCGAGCTGGTCGAGGTTCGCCCGCCCGGCGGGGTCGGCGTCGCCCCAGGGATAGCGGCCGTCGGGGTCGGCCGCGGCCGCGCGCTCCCACTCGGCCTCGGTCGGCAGGCGGCCGCCGGCCCAACGGGCGTGGGCGTCGGCCTCGTACCAGGAGACGTGGCAGACCGGCCGCTCCGGGTCGACAGGCTGCCACTCGTCGAAGACGCGGACCAGCCACCCGCCGGCGCCGTCCGGCGCCCAGTAGAGCGGGGCCGTGGTGCCCTCGGCGCATCGCCAGGCCCAGCCCTCCTCGGTCCAGAGCTCCGGGCGGCGGTAGCCGCCGTCGGCCATGAACGCCATGTGGCAGCCGTTGGTCACCGGC
>DATFWK010000008.1:0-22539 GCA_035259345.1 Miltoncostaeaceae bacterium
CCCCATCCGAGCTGGGGCGAGGAGGCGGCCGCGATCCGGTCGGCGACGGTGGCCTCCGTCCGCGAGACGGTCGACGCGCTCCAGCGCGCCGGCGTCAGCGCCCAGGGCGAGGTGATGGACGGCGCCGCGCCGGCGGCGGTCCGTGACGCCGTCGGCATCTTCCGCCCGGACCTCGTGCTGCTCGGCGACTACCCGGGAGAGGACCAGGACGCCCTGCGCCGCGCCGCCCGCGGCGCGGACGTCGAGGGCCTCGCCCCCGAGCCCGCGGCCGGCGCCGCGCCCGCCTGATGGCCACCGACGTCGCACGCTCGGCAGCGACGAGGCGCGCCGTCCCGCGGCGTCAGCCGCTCTCGATCGGCGTCGTCGGGATGTGCATCTTCATTGGCTCGGAGGTGATGCTCTTCGCCTCCTTCTTCACCGCGTACTTCTTCGCACGGTCGAACGCGCCGGTCTGGCCGCCGGTCTTCACCCACGGCGAGCAGTTCGAGCTACCGAAGAACATCACCGCCGTCAACACGGGGATCCTGGTGTTCTCGAGCTTCACGGTCTGGTGGGCGGAGCACTGCATGAAGCACGGGGACCGCAAGGGGCTCGTGCGCGGCCTCGCCGTGACCATGATGCTCGGGGCGACGTTCCTGATCATCCAGATCAACGAGTACGCCCACATCGGGTTCTCGCCGCAGGACGGCATCTTCGGGACGGTCTTCTACTGCCTGACCGGCCTCCACGGCGCGCACGTGTTCATCGGCCTGAACGCGCTCTTCTACACGTTCAACCGGGCCCGGGTGGGCGAGTTCAGCCCGGGCCATTCCGGGCCGCTCATGGCGGCGTCGATCTACTGGCACTTCGTCGACATCGTCTGGGTGTTCCTGTTCACCGTCGTCTACCTCATCTGACGTGCGGCGCCTGCTCGTCCACTGGCGGGTCCTCGGCGCCGCCGCGCTCGCGGCAGGCGTGCTGACCCTCGCCGCCTGCGGCGGCAGCGGTAGTGGCAGCGGCGGGGTCGAGGGCGACCTCGTCAACGGGAAGCAGAAGTTCACCGTCACCTGCGGCAGCTGCCACCAGCTCGAGGCCGCGGGGACGAAGGGCCTGACGACGATCACGGTGACGAGCGGGGATGCGAAGGGCAGGAGCGTGCCGGTTCCCAACCTCGACAACGCCTTCCGCGGCGCCCGCCAGCAGGGCTTCAAGGACTCCGAGTTCCAGGGCGTCGTCGAGGACTGGATCCGGAACGCCGAGCCGCCCATGCCGCGCGACCTCCTGACCGGGAACGACGCCCGGGACGTCGCCGCCTTCGTGGCCACCGTGGCCGGGCGCTCGCCCGAGAGCACCATCGAGGCGACGCCGAAGCCCAAGGAGCCGCCCGCCTACCTGCCTGGATATACGCCGTAGCCCCGTCGTGCCGCCCGGCCGGCGGGCGGCGACCCAGGGTAGCCTCGTGGCATGCCGGGGACGCTCGACGGCTGTCGCTGCATCGTGACGGGCGCGTCCCGGGGGGTGGGGCGCGCGGTCGCCGAGGCCTACGCCGGGGGCGGCGCGCGGGTCGTGGCGACCGCGACCAGCGCGGACCACCTCACCTCCCTGCGCGCCGCGGCCGGGCCGGACGTGACCGCGGTGGCCCTCGACCTTCGCGACGCGGCGTCCGTCGACCGCGCGGCCGCCGAGGCCGTGGCGACGCTCGGGCGGGTGGACGTGCTGGTGAACAACGCCGGGCTGCTCGGGGTGCGCGCCCCGCTCGCCGACTACCCACTCGAGGTGTGGGACGAGGTGCTCGCGGCGGGCCTGACCGGCACGCTGCGCCTCATCCAGCGGGTGCTGCCGGGCATGACCGACGGCGGGGCGATCGTCAACGTCACCTCCGGCGCGGCCGGCCGCCCGACGTGGGGCGCCTACGCCGTCGCCAAGCTCGGCATCGACGGGATGACCCGGATGCTGCGCGAGGAGCTCGCCGACCGGCGCATCCGCGTCGTGGCGATCAACCCCGGCCCCACCCGCACCGCGATGCGCGCGGCGGCCTACCCGCGTGAGGACCCGGCGACCGTGCCGCACCCGGCGTCGCGGGTCGGGCCCTTCCTCGCCGTGGCGGCCGGCGCGGACCCCGGATGGCTCGTGCAGGCCGCGGAGTGGGCCGGCGCGTGATCGCGGCAGGGCGGCCCATTCCGCGCCTGCGCGGCATCGACGGCTGGCGAGGGGTCCCGATCCAGGCGGTCGTCGAACCGCTCGTCGCCGTCGACGACGTTGGCGGGCGCGTGCGCCAGGACCCCCAGTACCACGCGCGGGGCCTCCCGGGGACGATCCCCGCCTGCCTGGTGCGGGAGGGCATCGCCGAACGACTTGAGGCGGCCGCCGCGTCGCTGGCCGACGGCCTCACGCTGGTCGTCTGGGACGGCTACCGCAGCCTCGAGACGCAGGCCGCCCTCTACGACGGCTTCGTGGCATCGCTCGAGGCCCAGCACCCGGACTGGCCGCGCGAGCGGCTCGAGCGCGAGGCAGCCCGATACGTAACGCCGCCGCTCACCCGGCCGGAGAGCCCGCCGCCGCACCTGACAGGCGGCGCGGTGGACCTGACGCTCGGCGACGGCGACGGGCGGCCCCTCGACCTCGGGACGCCGTTCGACGCCTTCGTGCCGGAGGCCGGGGCGCTCGCCCTGGAGGACCGCCCGGGCGGCGCGAGGGATCTCAGGCGCACGCTCTTCTGGGCGATGGCGGGGCAGGGCTTCACCGTGTATGCCGAGGAGTGGTGGCACTTCGACCTCGGCGACCAGTTCTGGGGGGTCGTCCGCGAGCGTCCGGCGAGGTACGCGGCGGCGGACCCGCCCGCGTGAGCCGGACGACCGCGGCCCAGCGGCGCCTCCTGGCGCTGGCCGTCGGCTCGCAGGCGTCGATCTCGATCGCATCGTGGGGCCTCGGGGCGCTCGGCCCCGAGCTGCGCGACGAGTTCGACCTCTCGGCGGCTGCCCTTGGCGCGCTGCTCGCGACGGTCTTCATCGGCAACGCCCTGGTGCTCGTGCCGGCCGGGATGATCGTCGACCGCATCGGCCCGCGGCAGCCGCTGATCGTCGGAGGGATCGCCTCGGGGGCGCTCCTGGTGCTGGCCGGCCTCGCGGGCACGGCCTGGCTGCTCGGGACCTGCCTCTTCGCTTACGGGGTCGTCAGCTCGATCGTCGCCGTCGCGGGGACCGTCTCCGTGTTCCACGGGTTCGACGCCCTCCGGCGCGGCATGGCGCTCGGCGTACGCCAGATGGCCGTCTCCCTCGGGGGGCTCATCGCTGCCGGCCTCTTGCCGGGCATGGCGGCGATCGGGGGCGTCCGCCTCTCGTTCATCACGAGCGGCCTCCTCGCGGGCGTGTTCGCGGCCGGCTTCGGCCTGGCGTCGCCGCGTGGCGCGCTCGCCGCGGGGGGCGGCCGCGCCCGTGACTTCAGCGCCGTCATCCGCACGCCCGGGATCCCGCGCCTGATCGTCGTCGCGCTCATCGACGTGACCGTGCTCACCTCCGTGCTCGTCTTCTCCGTCCCGGCCATCAACGACGAGGGCGCCTCGACGGCGGTCGGCGCGGCGCTGTTTGCGATCGTGAGCGTCTCGGCGATGGTCGCGCGGCTCACCTGGGGCCGCGTGGCCGACCTCGGCCTCGGCACGCGCCGGCGGGCGACGCTGCGGGACGTCGGGCTCGTCGCGACCGTCGGGGCGCTGCTCTACTGGGCGGCCACGCCGCTCGGGCCCCCGGTGCAGCTCCCGGTCATGGCCATCTTCGCCTTCGGCGCGATGGGCGCCAACGGCGTCATCTACCTCATGGCGGGCGAGCTGGCCGGCGCCCGCCGGGCGGGGCAGGCCGTCGGGCTCATGTCGATGGCGCTCTTCGGCGGCGGGGCGCTCGCCGCCGTGCCGCTCGGCGTCCTCGCCGACCGGGCCGGCTTCACCGCCCTCTGGCCGACCGCCGCGCTGCTCGCGGTGCTGGGCGTCCTGGTGACGCTCGGCCTGCCGCGGCCGGTGGCGGTCGCGCCCGCAAGTGCTCCGCCCCAGGAGTTCGGTTGAGGTCCGGCGTGCGAACGGCCAGCCGGGCAAGGACGCAGCCTGCGCCCCATCTCTGGGCATATGGGCGCAGGCGAGGACACAGCTCCGGAGGCTGAGGGCCGAGACCGCATACCGGACCCGGCCGAGCCGTGCAGCCGCCGGAGGCAATCGAGGCTTCTGGGGCGGAGTACTAGGGAGGGATGACCTCGCCACGCGGGCCCACGCGGGCCCGCGCGCAGCTGCAGCCGGCCCCGCACGCGTGCCCGCCGAAGCCTGTGACACGCGGCTCGGGCCGGTCCCGGGCGGGGCGGGAGGTCACGAAGCCGGTGAAGCGCTGCCGCGCCTCGCCGCCGCAGCCCGGGCACGCGCGATCCTCGTCCCGCAGGAAGCCCTGGCGGAACGCCTCGAACCGCAGCCCGCAGCCATCGCACTCGAGGTCGTAGCTCGGCATCTCGATCCGTCCGGCCGGCTAAGCGGCGTTCACGTCGTGATCGCCACCTTCAGCACGCCGTCCTCCTGGTTGGAGAAGAGCGGGTAGGCCTCCTCGATCTGGTCCAGGTCGAAGCGATGGGTGATCAGCTGCTTCAGGTCGAGCCGCCCGGCCGAGACCATCGACATGAGCGCGCGCATCCGCTCCTTCCCTCCCGGGCACAGCGTCGTGCGGATGTCCACGTCGCCGATGCCGTAGACGAACGCCTCCAGCGGGATCGTGACCTTGTCGCCGTAGACGCCGAGCGACGAGACCACCCCGGCCGGCCGCACCGAGCGCATGCAGTTCTCGAAGGTCTCCTGGATGCCGAGCGCCTCGATGGCGACGTCCGCCCCCCGGCCCTCGGTCAGCGACTTGACCTTCGCGCACGGGTCCTCCTGCGTGTAGTCGATGACGATGTCCGCCCCCATCTTCTTGGCCATCTCGAGCCGCACCGGGTTCGAGTCGACGCCGATGATCAGGCTCGCCCCCATGAGCCGTGCCCCGGCGGTCGCGCAGAGCCCGATCGGCCCCTGCGCGTAGACCACGACGGAGTCGCCGATCTTCACGTTGGCCGTCTCCGCCGCGGAGATGCCGGTCGAGGCGATGTCGGTGACGAACATCACTTCCTCGTCGCTCACGCCGTCGGGGATCTTCGCCAGGTTGGCCTGCGCGTAGGGCACGCGGAAGTAGTCGGCCTGGACGCCGTCGGCCGAGTTGCCGAGCCGCCAGCCGCCGATGATCCCCCACGTGTCCTCGAAGCCCGCGCACTGGGAGAAGTCGCCGTGCTGGCAGAAGTAGCAGGCGCCGCAGGGAGTGATGGCGCCGACGACGACCCGGTCGCCGACGGCGTAGCCCTGCACGGCGTCGCCGAGCTGGTCGATCACGCCCACCGGCTCGTGCCCGACGATGCGCCCGTTCGCGACCGGGTACTCCTCGCGCCATATGTGCGAGTCGGTGCCGCAGATCGTGGTCGTCGTCACGCGCACGATCGCGTCCGTTGGCCCGCACGCCGGCTTGGCGACCTCCTCGATGTGGATGTCGTGCTTCCCCCGGAAGACCGCCGCCCGCATCGTGTCCGCCATGTCGTCCCCTTCCCCGTTGGTTCACTGAGGGCGGCCGCGGCCGCCCGGCTCAGTCCCGGGCGGAGGCCGTCCCCCGCTCGGCAGCGCGCATCTGGCGCTCGACCTCGACGAGCGCCGCGATGCGGTTCGTGACCACCCCGTTCACCCCGGCCTCGATGAGCCGCCGCATCTCGGCGTCGTCGTCCACGGTCCACGCGAACACGCCGTAGCCGTGGCGGCGGAGGTTGTCCACCAGGTCCGGGTTGGCCAGCTTGGAGGGAATGCCGAAGCCGGCCATCGCGGTGAAGCTCCCCGGGTCGCCCATCGCCAGGCCGGCCAGCCCGGCCGCCGAGTCCACCAGGTGGATCACCGGCGAGCCCGGGCGGAGCTCCTCGAGGGTCTCCCAGACCTCGGGCAGGAACGAGATGTAGGAGACGCTGTCCACCATGTCGGCCTGCTGGACCGCGGCGACCGCCGGGTCCGTCGCCTCGACCTCCTTGAGGTCGAGGTTCACGCGCACCCGCCCCCGGGCGAGCTCCAGGACCTCCTCGACCCGGGGGATGCGCTCGCCCTCGCCGGCGTCGAGCTTGCGTGCCTCGGCCGCGGTGATGTCGCGCAGGAGGCCGGTGCCGTTGGTCGTGCGGTCGAGCTCGGCGTCGTGGAGCACGAGGAGCGCGCCGTCCGAGCTCAGGCGGACGTCCGCCTCGATGACGTCGGCGCCGAGCTCCACCGCCCGCTCGAAGGCTGCCAGCGTGTTCTCGGGCAGCTCCGCCGAGGCGCCCCTGTGCGCGACCTTCCAGAGCATGGCCCCCAGTCTACGCGCAGCCGAGAGCCCCGGCCGGGCGCTTCCGGCACCGGCGGGAGGCCCGCCGGGGCCCCGCTAACATCCGCGCGTGGCCACATCGCGCGCCGCCGCACCGGCCCACGGGCTCGCGCTCGTCCCGGCCTTCTTCGGGCTGGTGCGATTCGCGCACACCGTCTTCGCGCTGCCGTTCGCACTCGCCGGCGCGCTGCTCGCGGAGATGGCGGTGCCGCCGGCCGCGACGCTGGGCTGGATCCTGCTCGCGATGGTCGGCGCGCGGTCGTTGGCGATGGCGCTCAACCGGCTGATCGACGCGCGGATCGACGCGCGCAACCCGCGCACGGCGCGGCGGGAGCTCCCTGCAGGGCGGCTCTCGACGGCCCAGGTGGCCGTGTTCTGCGCGCTCTCACTGGCCGCGCTGCTGGTGGCGGTGAGCCAGCTGCCCTCGATCACCTGGTACCTCTGGCCGATCCCGGTGGCGGCCTTCGTCGCCTATCCCTACACGAAGCGGTTCACCTGGGCGTGCCACCTGGTGCTCGGCTGCACGATTGGCATCGCGCCGGTCGGCGCCTGGATCGCGGTCACCGGCTCGTTCGCCCTCGCGCCGATCCTGCTCGGGGTCGCGGTCGCCTGCTGGATCGCCGGCTTCGACGTGATCTACGCGCTGCTCGACGTCGACTTCGACCGCGCGAACGGCATCCACTCGGCGCCGGCGCGCTTCGGGCCGCGCGGGGCCCTCTGGATGACGCGCTCCCTGCACCTGGCCGCGATTGGGCTCTTGGCGGGCACCGGCGTGGCGGCCGGTGCCGGGGCGATCTACCAGGCCGGGGTCGCGGTCTGCGCCGCGGTGCTCGCCTACGAGAACGCGATCGTCGCCGGCGGGGACCAGCGCCGGGTCCAGGCGGCGTTCGGCAATGCCAACATGGTGCTCTCGATGACCTACCTCGCGTTCGTGCTTGCGGAGGTCGTGCTCACCTGATCGCCGGTGCGGGACTCGTGAAGGGCTACGGGGAGCGGCGTGCCGTTGACCGCGTCGACCTCTCGGTCGGGGAGGGCGAGGCGCTCGCCGTCGTCGGGCCGAACGGCGCGGGCAAGTCCACGCTGCTGCGCATGCTGGCGACGCTGCTGCGGCCGGAGGCGGGGGAGCTCGAGGTCGCGGGCTGCCGGCTGCCCGACGAGGCCGGGCGCGCCCGTGGCCTGATCGGCTACCTCACCCACGACCCGCTGGTCTACCTCGACCTCACGGCGTGGCAGAACCTCGAGCTCTTCGCCGATCTCTACGGCGTGCGCGAGCCGAGCGCGCGCATCGAGGACGTGCTCGACGATGTGGGCCTGCTCTCGCGCGCCTTCGAGCCGGTGCGCGCCTTCAGCCACGGCATGGCCCAGCGCCTCGGCCTGGCGCGGCTGATGCTCCACCGCCCCGTCGTCCTGCTGCTCGACGAGCCGCACAGCGGCCTCGACGCGCAGGGCGCGGCGCTCCTCGACCGCCTGCTCGGCGAGGTGCGCGGCACCCGCGCCGCCGTGCTCGTGACCCACGACGTCGAGCGCGCCGTCGCCGTCGCCGACCGGGTGATGGTCATGCGCCTCGGCAGGGTCGTGGAGTCGGTCGAGACGGCCGGGCTCGACCCGGCGGAGTTCCGCGCGACGTACGAGGCGCTGGTCGCGTGAAGCCCCGCCCCCTCCGGCAGCTGCGGGCCCTCGTCCTCAAGGACCTGCGCCTGGAGCTGCGCACCCGCGACACCGTGATCGCGATGATCCTCTTCGCCGTGCTGGCGATGGTGCTGTTCCAGTTCGGCTTCGGCACCCGCCAGAGCGACCTCACCAAGTTCGCCGGCGGCCTCCTCTGGGTGACGCTCGCGTTCACCGCGGTGCTCGGGGTCGGCCGTAGCTACGTCGCGGAGCGGGAGCAGCGGGTGCTGGACGGCCTGCTGGTGGCCCCAGTGCCGCGCATGGTGCTGCTCGTAGCCAAGGCGATCGCGATCGTCGGCTACCTGATCGCGGTCGAGATCCTCGTCGTCCCGCTGCTCGGCGTGTTCTTCATCAACGGCCCGTTCTGGAGCGACATCGGCTGGCTCTTCCTCTCATGCTTGATCGCCGACGTCGGCATCGGCATCCTCGGCGCCCTCATCGCCTCGCTGGCGCTGTTCACGCGCGCCCGCGAGCTCCTGCTCCCGGTGCTGTTCCTGCCGCTGCTCGTCCCGCTCGTGATCGCCGCCGCCGGCGCGACCAACGCAGTTGCCGGGAGCGCGCACGACCTGGTTCAGTACCGCAACTACTGTCTGTTCCTCGTGGGGTATGCGGTACTGTTCGGGCTCGTGGCGTACGCGACTTTCGAGGCGGTGTTCGATGACTGACCTCGCCGTCCGTCTCCGTGGGAAGGGGTCAGCGCTCTGGGCGCTGGTGGCGGCCGTCCTCTCGGTGGTGGCGATCTGCGGGGTGTTCCTGGTGGCGCCCGAGGACGCCGACCAGGGGATCATCCAGAAGATCTTCTACTTCCACGTGCCCATCGCGAACACGTCGCTGGTGGCGTTCGGCGTGGCGTGCGTGGCCGGCATCCTCGCCCTGCGCACGCGCAGCCCGCGCTGGGACGAGGTGCTCACAGCGTCGATCGGCATCGGCCTGCTCTTCGCGGGCCTCACGATCGTGTCCGGGTCCATCTGGGCGCGGGCCTCGTGGGGGCACTGGTGGCGGTGGGATGACACGCGTCTCACCACGTACCTGATCATCATCCTGATCTACGCGGCGTTCTTCGTCCTGCGCTCGTCCGTGGAGGCCGACCGGCGTGCCAGGTTCTCGGCGATCTACGCGGTCATAGCCTTCGCGTCGGTGCCGCTGTCGTTCTACGCCGTGCGCATCGCCACCTCGTTCATCCACCCGGTGGTGTTCAACAGCCACGGCGCGAACCTGCCGGACAGCATGCTCGTGTGGTTCATCGTCAGCCAGGCCGCGATGCTCGCCGTCTTCATCGCGTTCCTCCTGCTCGAGCTCACGCAGCGGCGCACGGAGAGCTCCCTCCGGCGCCTGCGGCTGGCGCTCGACGCCTGACCCGGCCGCCGGTGTCGCACGGGACCCAATACGTCGTCGCCGCGTACGCGGTCATCTGGTTCGTCCTCATGCTGTACGTGGCGGTGGTCGGCCTCCGGACCTCGCGCATCTCCCGGGAGCTCGAGCTCCTGGCCCGGCTCGTGGAGCGCCGGAAGGCCGACGAGCAGGCCGCGCAGGCCGAGGGCCAGGCCTCGTCCTCGCCCGCGACCCGGCCGTGACGACGGCCGCCTCGGGCGGCCCGAGCCGCGTGCGGCCTCCCCGGCCGCCGGGGCCGGGCAAGGCCTTCTATCCCGTGTTCGTGGACGTGGACGGCCGGCGCTGCCTCGTGGTCGGCGGCGGGCCGGTGGCCTTGGAGAAAGTCCAAAAGCTGCTCGACCATGACGCCGTCGTGCGGCTCGTGGCGCCCGAGCTCACGCCCGCGCTCGAGCGGCTCGTCGCCGCGGCCCGCGTCGCGGAGCTCCGCCCGCGGCCCTACCGGACGGAGGACCTCGACGGCTGCTTCCTGGTGATCGCGGCGACGGACGACGAGGCCGTCAACCGTGCCGTGGCCCGGGACGCCGAGGCACGCGACATGCTGTGCAACGTGGTGGACGTCCCGTCGCTCTGCAACTTCATCGTCCCGTCCATCGTGCGGCGGGGCGAGCTCGCGATGGCCGTCTCGACCGGCGGCGCCAGCCCGGTGGTCGCGAAGCACATCCGCCGCGAGCTCGAGGAGCGGTACGGGCCCGAGTGGGAGGCGCTCGTGGCCCTGCTCCGGCGCCTGCGCGAGGACCTCAAGGACCGCTATCCGGACATGGCGAGCCGCCGGGACGCCGTCGAGCGCCTGATGGCGACCGACGTGGTCGAGCGGCTGGCGGAGAACGACGACGAGGCCGTCCGGATGCTCGTCCGCGACACTTTGCTCGTGGGCGAGTGACCGTGCCGGGGGGGACGTTTCGCACGTTCGTGCGCACCGGGGTTGCACGTTCTGCCCTTGAGCGCTTCGATGGGTCAGGCGGTACCCTGGGGAAGATCGCGGGTAGTTGCACGCACAAGGGTCTCTGATGCACCTCATCGTCGTCGGTCTGTCTCACAAGACGGCGCGGATCGAGCAGCGCGAGAAGGCGGCGCTCACCGAGCCGGCCACACGGGCCCTGATCCGGGACCTCCTCGCGGAGCCCGAGATCAGCGAGGCGGCGGCCTTCTCCACCTGCAACCGGACCGAGGTCTACCTCGTCTCCGACGACAGCGCGGCCGGGGAGCAGGCGGCGACCCGCGCGCTGGTCGAGCATTCGCTGATCGCCCTTCCGGAGCTCGAGTGCGCCCGCTACTCGCTGCGCGACGACCGCGCTGCGGCGCACCTCTTCCGGGTGGCCGCGAGCCTTGACTCGATGGTCATCGGCGAGAGCGAGATCCAGGGCCAGGTGCGCGCGGCGTTCGAGCTCGCCCAGGAGGAGGACGCGGTCGGGCCGCTGCTCGACCGGCTCTTCCGCCACGCGCTCGAGGTGGGCAAGCGCGTCCGCCGCGAGACGACGATCGGCAAGGGCGCGGTCTCGGTCTCCTCGGTGGCCGTCGAGCTGGCGCGCGAGGCGGTCGCCGACCTGCCGCGCCGCCGGGCGCTCCTGATCGGGGCGGGCGGCGTGGCGGAGTCCACCGCCCAGGCGCTCGTGGACCAGGGGGTGCGGCAGCTCGTGGTCGTCAACCGGACGGCCTCGACGGCCCGGGCGCTTGCCGCTCGCATGGGCGGCACCGGCGTCGGCTTCGACCAGCTGGACGAGGAGCTCGCCGCGACGGACATCGTCATCTCCTCCACCGACGCCCCGCACACGATCGTCCGCCGCGACCACATCGAGGCCGTGATGGCCCGGCGCGCGGGCCGTCCGATGATCCTCATCGACATCGCGGTGCCCCGCGACCTCGACGCTGACATCGCCGAGGTAGCAGGCGTGAGCCTCCACGACATCGACGACCTCGAGCGCGTGGTCGAGGCGAACATGAACGGCCGGCTGCGCGAGGCCGAGCGCGCCGAGATCGTCGTGGCCGCTGAGACCCGGCGCTTCGCCGAGTGGCGTCGCGGCCTGGCCGTGGTCCCCACCATCGGGTCCCTGCGCGAGATGGCCGAGGAGATCCGCGCCGGCGAGGTGGCGAAGGCCTCAGGCCAGTGGGACACGCTGTCGGACGCCGACCGGGAGCGGGTGGACCTGCTCACCAAGGCGATCGTCAACAAGCTGCTGCACGAGCCCACCGTGCGGGCACGCGCCGCCGCGGCCGAGGGGGACGGCATCCAGCACCTCGAGAGCCTGCGGCACCTCTTCGGGCTCGAGGCGCCGGCCGCCTGAGCGAGCTCACGCTCGCGACGCGACGCTCGCCGCTGGCGCTCGCCCAGTCCGAGCAGATCGCGGCGAGGCTGCGCGCCCTTGGGCATGAGGTACGCCTCCTGCCGCTTGTGACGAGCGGCGACCGCTGGAGCCAGGGCCTCGGCGGCGCCACCAAGGGGCTGTTCGTGAAGGAGCTCGAGGAGGCGCTGATCGACGGGCGCGCCGACATCGCCGTGCATTCGGCGAAGGACCTGCCCGGCGACCTCGCCCCCGGGCTCGCGATCGTCGCCGTGCCTGGGCGCGAGGACCCGCGCGACGTGTTCGTCGGGCCGCCCGGCGGCCTCGAGGCGCTCCCGCCCGGGGCGACCGTCGGCACCGGCAGTCCCCGCCGCTCCGCCCAGCTCCGCCTGCTGCGCCCGGACGTGGAGGCGGTCCCGATCCGCGGGAACGTGGACACGCGGCTGCGCAAGCTCGGCGAGGGTCAGGTCGACGCGCTCGTCCTCGCCGCCGCGGGGCTCGCCCGGCTCGGGCTCGCGCCCGAGGGCGCGGTGCCGCTTCCCGTCGAGGCCTGCGTCCCGGCGCCCGGCCAGGGGCTGCTCGCGATCGAGGGCCGCGCCGGCCGCGACGAGCTCGCCGCCGCGCTGGCACCCCTCCACGACGACGTCGCGGGCGCCTGCCTGGCGGCCGAGCGGGCCCTTCTCGCCGCCCTCGGCGGAGGCTGCATGGCGCCGGTCGGCGCGCTCTGCGAGCCCGCCGGGGACGGGACGCTGCGCCTGGTCGCCTTCGCCGCGTCGGAGGACGGCGGGCGCACCGGCCGGGCCGAGGCCGAGGGCCACCTTGCCGACCCCGCGAGCCTGGCGGGCACCGTCGCCGCGCGCCTCCGCGCCGCGGGGGCCGCCGCCTGAGCGGGATCGTCTACCTCGTCGGCGCCGGCCCCGGCGACCCCGGCCTCATCACCGTCCGCGGGCGCGAGCTGCTCGAGCGGGCCGACGTCGTCGTCTTCGACCGGCTCGTAACCCAGGCGCTCCTCGGCGGCTGCCGCGAGGATGCGCTGCTCCTGGACGTCGGCAAGGAGCCGGGGGGCCGCCATGGCATGGAGCAGGCCGAGATCAACGACCTCCTCGTCGGCCACGGCCGCGCCGGCCGCACGGTGGTGCGGCTCAAGGGGGGCGATCCGTTCGTGCTGGGGCGGGGCGGCGAGGAGGCCGAGGCCCTGGCGGCCGCCGGGGTTCCGTTCGAGGTGGTACCCGGGGTGACCAGCGCGGTCGGCGTGCCGTCCTACGCCGGCATCCCGGTGACGCATCGCGGCGCGGCGACCTCGTTCACGGTGGTGACCGGGCACGAGGACCCGGGCAAGCCGGCGGGCAAGACGGACTGGGAGGCCGTGGCGAAGGCGCCCGGCACGCTGGTGATCCTGATGGCGATGGGCCGGCTCGCCGAGGTCGCCGCCGCCCTCGTCGCGCACGGCAGGCCGGCCGACGAGCCGGCCGCCGCGATCCAGTGGGGCACGACGCCGCGGCAGCGGACCGTGCGGGCCACGCTCGAGACACTTGCCGAGCGGGTCGACGCGGCGGGCCTCGGGCCGCCGGCCGCGATCGTCGTCGGCCCGGTGGCCGGCCTGCCCGAGCCGCTGGGCTGGTTCGAGCGCCGGCCGCTCCACGGACTGCGGGTCGTGGTGACGCGCGCGCGTGCCCAGGCCGGGAGCCTCGCGGCCCGGCTGGCGGAGCTCGGCGCCGAGGTGATCGAGCTTCCGGCGATCCGGACGCGCCCCATCGAGTCGAGCCCCGAGATCGACGCCGCCTGCGAGCGCATCCAGGCGTACGGCGTCGTGGTGCTGACCAGCGTCAACGGCGTCGACTGCCTCTTCGCGCGGCTGGCCGAGCGCGGCCGCGACGCGCGCGCGATCGCCGAGGACGCGACGGTCGTCGCCATCGGCCCGGCCACCGCCGAGCGCCTGCTCGCCCACGGCGTCCGCGCCGACGTCGTGCCCGAGCGCTTCGTGGGCGAGGGCATCCTGGCCGCGCTCGCCGGCCGCTCGCTCATGGCCGTCCCCGTGCTCGTGGCGCGGGCCCGCGAGGCGCGCCCGGAGCTGGTGGACGGGCTTCGCGCCCTCGGCGCGGCGGTGGACGAGGTCGCCCTCTACGAGACCGTCCGGGAGGACGTGCGGCCCGAGGCCGTCGAGGCCGCGCTCGGCGCCGACTACCTGACGTTCACGTCCTCGTCGACGGTGCGAAACCTGCTCGCCGTGCTCGACGGCGACGGCCGCGACCGCGTCGCGGGGATGCGGGTCGTCTCGATCGGCCCGATCACAAGCGAGGCCGCCCGGGCGGCCGGCCTCACGGTCCACGCCGAGGCGCGGGAGTTCACCGTGGACGGCCTGGTGGCCGCGCTCCTGGAGGACGTCCGGGCGCTGGAGGCCGCCGGCTAGCGGGCGGACCCGGTCAGCCGCCGAGGTGCGTCCGGAGCGCTGCGGCGAGCTGGCTCTCCCGGTCCCGCACGTCCGGCGGGACCGCGCCGGCCGGCATGGCCGCGAGCTCGCCGATGAACGCCGTGAGCTGGCCGATCGCGTCCGCCTTCAGCCCGCCGAAGATCCGGTCGTGGATCGCCGCGATGCGGGTGGCCCCGGCCTGGGCCACGCCCGGGTCCGTGATGAGGCCCGAGTCGACGGCCCGCGACCAGTTGAGGCGCATGAGCTCCACGGTCTGGAGGTCCGCCGGGTCGACGCCCGGAGCCGGCGTCGCGGGCGCCGGCGCGGAGAGCGTCTGCACGCCCGCCGGATCGTCGGCCTGGGCGAAGGTGCCGTTGAGCGCGGTGGTGCGCGCCGCGAGCGAGCCGTCGGGCGCCGGGACGGCCGTCACGGCCAGGGCCTGCCCGACCCGGTAGGCCGCCAGGTCGAAGGTGGGCGGCACGGCGATGCGGAACGAGATGACCTGTGCGCCGCGCCCGGCCCGCAGGCGGAGCGTCCTCCGGGCGGCGTCGATCGCGCTCACCCGGCCGGCGAGCGGGACGGCCGCGCCCGCCACCGCGCGGTGGACCACCCGCACGCGGCGGCCGGTGAGGCGCCCACGGGCGTCGATCGCGACCGGGATCGCGACGGTGGATCCGATCGCCGGCAGCGTCGCCGCGTGGGACAGCTTGATCCCGCCCTGGGCGGCCAGCGGCACGAGCAGGGTCGCGCCGGGCACGGTCACGGCCAGCGTCCGGCCGCCGACCCGGGCGGCCACCGTGCCGCGAATGGTCGAGCCGGCGGTGCGGCCCACGCGCGTCAGGCGGGACGCGTAGGTGCCGTTCGCAGCCCGCTGGATGGCGGTCCGCACGCCCGGCGGCGCCGTGGCCCACTTGATGCCCTCGGTGGGCGCTCCCCAGCTGATGCCCTCGAGCCGAACACGGGTGCCTGGACGCCAGATGGCGTTCCGGCTCGTGTGCACCGCGAGCAGCTTGCCGTCGGGCAAGGCGACCGTCGCGATGCCGGGGTCGGCCTCGAAGCCGACGACCACGCCGACCCGCTGCGGCAGCGGCTGCGCCTCGAGCCCGAGGGCGACGGGGGCGGCGGCCGAGGCCGTGGTGATCGCGGTTGCGAGGAGCGTCCGTGCTCTCAACGCGGTGCCTCCTGAGCGGGACTGGGCACCATCTCTATCGGCCGACCGCCGGGGCCCCTTGACCCGGGGCGTCACGGGGGGCGCTCGTATGATCCGGCGGTGGCCGCCCGCCCGCTCGTCACGCTGCTCACGGACTACGGGCCCGGCACGGAGCACGTCGGCGCGCTCCACGCGGTCATCGCGGCCCGCTGCCCGGCGGCGGACCGCATCGACCTCGCCCACGACGT
The DNA here is from genome assembly GCA_035259345.1 of Miltoncostaeaceae bacterium. Classification (GTDB taxonomy): domain Bacteria; phylum Actinomycetota; class Thermoleophilia; order Miltoncostaeales; family Miltoncostaeaceae; genus DATFWK01. Next base: position 15,516 of record DATFWK010000008.1, read on the forward strand.
GCCGCCGGGCGACATCCGGTGGGGCGCCATCCTCCTGGCGCGCCTCGTGCTCCTCGCCCCGCCGGGGGTCCACCTCGCGGTGGTCGACCCCGGCGTCGGCTCCGAGCGGCGCGGGCTGGCCGTCGCCCTGGGGGACGGCCGCCACCTCGTCGGCCCCGACAACGGCCTGCTCGGCCCGGCGGCCGCGTCGCTCGAGGCCGCGGCGGCCGTGGAGCTGACCGCCCCCGAGCATCGCCTGGAGCGCGTCTCGGCCACCTTCCACGGGCGGGACGTCTTCGCCCCCGCCGCCGCGCACCTGGCCTGCGGGGGCGCGCTCGACGAGCTGGGTCCGGCCGTGCCGCCGGACTCGATCCGCCAGCCGCCGATGCCGCGCGCCCGGGCGGAGGAGGGCGGGATCGAGGCGATGGCGGCGGGCGCGGACCGGTTCGGCAACGTCGCGCTGCTCGCGGGCGCCGGGGAGCTGGCCGCTGCCCGCATGGCGCACGAGGACCGGGTCTGGGTCGTGGTCGGCGGCCGCCGCTCGCGCGCGGTGGTGGGACGGACGTTCGCGGACGTGCCGCGCGGCGGCCTGCTGGTCTACGTCGACAGCCACGGGATGCTCTCGCTGGCCGTCGGCGGTGGGAACGCCGTGGAGCGGCTGGGCATCGAGCCCGGCGAGGTGGTCGCGATCGTCGCGGCCTGACGGCCGCGGCGCTCAGTCCTCCGGGGGCCAGCGCTCCTCGGGCCGCGGCGTCGCCTGCCCGGCCACCATCATGCGCTGGCGGCCAGGGTCGGCCGCCTCGTAGGGGCGCACGGCGGGGGCGCGCCACAGCTCGTAGCTGCGGCAGGCCTCGTCGGGGTCGTCCGGGTTCTGTGCGATCGCCTCCGCGAGCGCGTGTGCGTCCCCGAGCCCGATGCCCGACGCCACCCCGGTCTCCGGCCCGAAGAAGTGGGCCGCGTCGCCGATGATCACGACGCCGGGCACCCACCAGCGCTCGCATCGGAGGAGAAGCGGCTCGGAGTAGCGGATCTGGTCCTCGGAGGTGACGCCCTCGATCGCGGACGCCGCGGCCGGCAGGAGGCGCCCCCACATCTCCTTGATCGCGTCGATGCCCGGGGCGAGCGCCGCGTCGCGGCCGGCCCGCTCGCAGCTGCGCCAGCCAGCCGAGCCCTCGTTCCAGGAGAGCATCCCGATGTGCCCGCCGTCGGACATGTACTTCATGGCGAACGAGGTGTCGGCCACGGACGGGCTCATGAAGCCCAGCTCGGCCTCCGGCAGGGCGTCGAACTCGGCCTCGAGCCCGGCCATGTCGCGGGTCGGCGAGCGCATCCCGTCGCACGCGACGACCAGGTCGGCCTCGAGCTCGACGCGGCCGTCCGGCCCCTCCGCGACGACGCCCACGACGCGGTCGCCGTCCCTGACGAGCTCGGCCACGGTGTGCTCGTTCAGCATCGGAAGGTCTCGCTGGAGCGCCTCGATGAGCGCGCCGAAGCGGACGGCGACGGCGACCGGGGGCTGGTCCGGGCGGGGCGCGATCGGCCGCCCGGCGCCGCGCACCTCGTCGTAGACCCCGACCTCCTCGAGCGGCTCGTAGCCCTGGAAGCCGAGCATGTACCCGCGTGGCATGTAGTGGCCGGCGGGCATCCGCTCGACCACGGTGGGCTCGACGCCGCGCTTGCGGAGGAGGTGGGCGAGGGTCATCCCGACCATCCCGCCGCCGACGATCACGATCTTCATGGGCTGAGACTATCGGGAGGGCGGGCCGCCAGCCCGCCCGCGGGGTAGCTCAGCTTCGCCCGGCGCGACGCGCCCGCCGCAGCGCCGCGACCTCGCGGGCGAACCCGGGGGACAGCGGGATGGGCGTCACGACGTCGACCAGCAATCCGTCGGGGTCGGTGGTCATGAAGTGACGCTGGCCGAAGGGCTCGTCGCGGAGCTCCTGCACGATCGCGAGCCCGAGCGCCAGGGCGCGGGCGTGGACGGCGTCGACGTCCTCGACCTCGACCGTGACCAGGACGCCCCGGGGCGCGCGCCCGAAGCCCTCGGGGACCGATGGGTGGCCGCGCGTGACCAGGCCGAGCTGTGCGTCCGGCGCGCCCGGCATCCGGAGCAGCGTGTACCAGCCGCACTCGAGGACGACGTCGAGCCCGAGGAGGCCTGCGTAGAAGTCGCGCGAGGCATCGATCTCGTCGGTGCACACCACAGGGAAGATGTCGGCCACAGGTCCTCCAACCGCCGGTTGAAGCGCGCATCGTAGTCTCACGCCGGCCGGCGCACGCCCGGCCTCGCCCGGACTCCCCCGCCACGGAGGCCCATCGCATGCCGACCATCGTGCTCCGCGCCCGCGAGGGCGCGGCTCCCCGCGTGACGAGCATGGAGCTCTTCTTCGACCTCGTCTACGTCTTCGCGGTCACCCAGCTCTCCCAGAAGCTGCTGGGCCACCTCACCGCGCGCGGGGCGATCGAGACGCTCGTGCTCTTCGGGGCCGTCTGGTGGGCCTGGAACTACACGGCCTGGGCGACGAACTGGATCGACCCGGACCGGCTGCCCGTGCGGGTGCTGCTCGCCGTGCTCATGCTGCTCTCGCTCGTCATGTCGGCGTCCATCCCGGAGGCGTTCGCCGACCGTGCGCTGCCCTTCGCGCTCGCCTACGTCGCGATCCAGCTGCTGCGCAGCGGCTTCATGGTGGTCGCCTTCCGCGGCCGGGTCATGGGACGCAACTTCGCGCAGCTCCTGGCCTGGTCGGCGATCGCCGGCGTCGTGTGGATCGCCGGGGCCGGCGTCGAGGGGGACGCCCGCCTCGCGGTCTGGATCGCGGCGCTCGCGATCGACCTGGCGGCCCCGATGCACGGCTTCTGGCTGCCACGGCTCGGCTCGACGCCGATGGCGGACTGGACGCTGGCGGGCGGCCACCTGGCCGAGCGGTGCCAGCTTGTCGTGATCATCGCGCTGGGGGAGTCCATCCTTGTCACCGGGCAAGTCTTCAGCGACCTGGCGGTCGGGGCCGCCGAGGCGGCGGCGTTCTTCGTCGCCTTCCTCGGCAGCCTGATGCTCTGGTGGGTCTACTTCGCGCGCGACGCGGAGGAGGGCGTCCGGGTCATCGCGGGCGCGGCCCGTGAGTCGACCCGCTTCGGCCGCACCGGATACACCTACGCCCATGCCGCGATGGTCGCGGGCATCATCGTCACCGCGGTGGCCGACGAGCTGGTCATCGCCCATCCCTCGGGGGGCGTGTCCGCCGCGGCGGCATGGGTGACGCTCGGAGGGCCGGCGATCTACCTGGCGGGGAACGCGCTGTTCAACCGGACGATCCTGGGCCGGCCGCCGGTCTCGCGCCTGGTCGCAATCGCAGCGCTCGCGCTGCTCGCCGCCGTCGCGCCCGCGGTCTCGCCGCTGGGGCTCTCGGCCGCGGCGACGGCGGTGCTCGTCGCGCTCGCCGTCTCGGACGTGCTGGTCCGGCGGGTCCCGCGCGGCCCCGGGGCGCTCGTCGCGGACCCGGCCGCGACGATGCGCGGAACCGGCGGGGCGGAGCGCTAGTCGAGCAGGCCGCGGCGCATGGCAACCGCGACCATCGCCGCCCGGCCGGAGACGCCGAGCTTGACCGAGATCCGCTCGAGGTAGGTCTTGACCGTGGCCGGCTGGATGCCGAGGCGCTTCGCGATGCTGGGCGCGCTCAGCCCGGCGGCCGTCAGCTCGAGCACCTCGCGCTCCCGCCCTGTGATGACGCACGGGGGCTGGTTGCGCCGCACGTGGAGCTCGCGAACGAAGCTCGTCCGAAGCTCGGGCGAGAGCACCGTCTCGCCGGCGGCCGCGGCGACGATCGCGTCGCAGATGTCCTCGCGGTCGGCGTCCTTCGAGATGAAGCCGGCGGCGCCCTCGGCGATCATGTCGAAGATCAGCGCGGGCTCCTCGAGGGCCGACAGGAACACGACGGGCATGGTGATGCCCTCATCCCGCGCCGCCCGGAAGACCTCGGGCCCGTTCATGTCCGGCAGCCGGACGTCCAGGACCACCAGGTCGGACCCCGGCTCGCGCATGCGCTCGAGGGTCTGGGCGCCGTCGGCCGCCTCTCCCGCGACGCGGAGGTCCGGCCGCTCGGAGATCGCGCGCACGAGGCCGTCCCGATAGACCGGATGGTCGTCCGTGACGATCACGCCAATGGGTTCGCTCATGGATCCATTGCGACAGACCGGGAATCGTTCCAGAAGCGGGAAAAACGACAGGAAATTGTTCGAGGTTCCGCACGGCGCCCCTTCGATCGGGTGAAGCTCGTTCTCCTCCAAATGGCTGGGCTTCGTCCGCCACTCCGGCCGCCCGACGCCGAGGCCGAGCGTGCGACGATGCCGGGGTGACCGATCGGTTGGAGCTCGTCCGGGGCGACATCACGACGCTCCGTGTCGACGCGATCGTCAACGCCGCCAACGCCTCGCTGCTCGGCGGCGGCGGCGTGGACGGGGCCATCCACCGCGCCGCCGGCCCCGGCCTGCTCGATGAATGCCGCCTGCTCGGCGGGTGCCCGACCGGCGAGGCGCGCATCACGGCCGGTCACGCCCTGCCGGCTCGCCACGTCATACACGCGGTCGGTCCCGTTTGGCGAGGCGGCCAGGACGGAGAGCCCGAGGCGCTCGCCTCCTGCTACCGCGCCAGCCTCGAGCTGGCCGCCTGGCACGGCCTCCGCACGATCGCCTTCCCCGCGATCAGCTGCGGCGCCTACGGCTACCCACACGACGCCGCCGCGACGGTGGCGGTCGGCGAGACGCGCCGCTTCCTCGGGGCGGACGCGACGATCGAGCGGGTGACGTTCGTCTGCTTCGAGCCGGACGTCCACGCGGCCTACGCCGCCGCGCTGGCCGGAGGTTGACCCGTCGGGCCCCAGGCGCCCTGCACCGCGGGACGGGCGCGGCGCAGGGTGCCCTGGCGGAGCGCTACTGGCCCCGGTGAACGCCGGGCTCGCCGGCGGCGAACTCGACCGCCTGGACCGGCCGACCGCCCGGCCGGTTGGCCGTCTTCGTGAACTTCCCGAGCGGGAGCACCGTGCGCCCGGAGGTCGCGGCCAGCATCATCGCCGTGGCCGTGTACCAGGCCAGCCCGGCCGAGAACACGAACACCCACCCGGCCACCTTCACCCAGCTCTCGTCGCCGACGAACAGGGAGACGGCCGCGATCGTGGACGCCGTCGCCAGGGTGGAGAGCACCCCGAAGATGGCGACGCTCTCCGCGAGCGAGGCGAGTGCACCGGACCAGGTGATGGCGGCCAGGCCGATGAACCAGAGCGCGAGGGCAGGGAACGCCTGCCCGGGCAGCGGCAGCGTCAGGTTCCCGGTGACGACGAGCAGCCAGAGGATCCCGTAGGCGATCCAGAACGATCCCCAGGCACCGTGGATCGCGGTGGCGAGCGCGTCCCGCGCCCGGTAGCTCCACAGGCCCGCGGCCAGCTGCGCGATGCCGCCGAAGACGGCGGCGAAGGGGAACAGGAACGACGGCGTCCTGGCGTCGCCGTACCAGCCGGCCATGTTCGCGCCGACCATCAGCGTGGCCGCCATGAAGCCGAAGAGGCCGAGGATGGAGGGCGCTGCGATGGGTTGCAGGAAGATGCGGGCGGGGATGCCGTCGAAGAGCCGCTCCTGGCCGTCGCCGGAGGGCGCTTCGTAGCCGTGCCTGCCCGCGTAATCGACGGTTGACATTGCGCCTCCTTTCGTAGCCTCTCGCCGTTCCCGGCGCCTTCCCGGCAAAACGGCAGATGGCGGGGCGGTGTCGGATCTCGACGGCAGCGGCGCCCGCCGGCGGCCAATAGGCTCCGCCGGTGGCCACGGTCCGGTTCCTCGCGCCCGACACGGACGCATTCGTCGCGAGCGTCGAGCGCCACCGGGACGAGTTCGAGCGTGCGACCGGCAACACACTCCGACTGGACATCCTCCCGAGCGACACCTACTTCGCCAACGAGATCCAGCCGCACCTGACGGGCGATGACCCGGCAGACGTCTTCATGTCCGGGCCGGTGCTGCTCTGGGAGCACGTCGGGGCCGGCCTCGTCGAGCCGCTCGACGATTTCCTCGCCTCTGCCGGCAGCGACTACGAGGCGGGGGACTTCCTCCAGCCGGTCATCGCGGCCAACCGCTGGACGGGGCGCTTCGGCGACCGCCTCGGCGAGGGGCCGCTGCTCGAGATCCCGGTCAACTGCGAGTCGTACAACCTCGCATTCGTGCCCGAGATCCTCGAGCGCGCCGGCGTCGAGGTCCCCACCACCTGGCAGGCCTTCTTCGAGGCGGGCGCGGCGGTCGCGGACCGCGTCGGCGGGCCGGTGCGGGGCTTCGGCCAGCGCGGGGTCCAGGTGTGGCACACGATGTACACCGGCTACGCGACCCAGTTCTGGTCCTACGGGGCGGTGGACTTCGACGCGTCCGGGCGCTGCGCGATCGCCTCGCCGGAGGGCGTGGCCGCGACTGAGGACTTCATCCAGGCGCTCCACCGGTCCGGCCCGTCCGACTGGACCGGGCAGCGGTGGTACGAGCTCGCCCTCGACTTCGCCGCCGGGCGCTACGGGCTCCTGGTCGACTCGGACCACTACGTCGCGTACTTCGAGAATCCGGAGCACTCACGGCTCGTCGGGGGCATCGGCTACGCGCTGCCGCCGGCCGGCCCGGCGGGGCTGCGCGCGCCGAACCTCTGGACCTGGTCGATGGCCATGAACGCCCGCTCCCGCGAGAAGCGCGCCGCCTGGGACCTCATCGAGTGGGCCTCCGGTCGTGCGTTCCTGCTGCGCTCGGCGTTCGAAGGCAACATGAACCCGACGCGGGCGAGCGTCTGGGACGATCCGAGCTTCGCCGCCATGACCGCGCCCTGGGGGGAGTTCCACGCCGTCTCCCGCCGGCTGGCCGAGGAGCTCGGGCGCGTGCTCGTCCGCCCGGCCGCGAACTACCGGGCCGTGGCCAGCCGCTGGACCCACGCGCTCCACGAGGCGTACAACGAGGGCGAGGTCCCGAAGGCGCTCGCGTCGGCCGCCGCCGACATCGACGCGATGGTCGCCGCGCCCTAGGGGAGCCG
>DATFWK010000009.1:0-2679 GCA_035259345.1 Miltoncostaeaceae bacterium
GCGCCCGCCGCGATGGTCGGCCCCGGCGTCTGGCGCATGGACGTGTTCCCGGCGACCGAGCCCCTGGCCGGGGCGACCCAGGACCTGGTCAGGCGGATCCGGGCCGGGCCACATGCCCACCCGACGCTGGCGGGCGGGCTCACGGCCTACCTGGTGGACGAGAAGGCCAGCCTCGCGTCCCGCCTGCCGCTGGCCCTCGCGATCGTCGCGCTCGCCACGCTCCTGGTCCTGTTCGTGATGACCGGGTCCGCGCTGCTGCCGCTGAAGGCGGTCGTCATGAACGTGCTGACGATCTCGGCGACGGTCGGCATCCTCGTGACGGTCTTCCAGGACGGGCGCTTCGAGGGCCCGCTGAGCTACCGAAGCCCGGGCGCGCTCGACGCGACGCAGCCGATCCTCATGGCCGTGCTCGCCTTCGCGCTCGCGACCGACTACGAGGTCTTCCTGCTCTCGCGCATCAAGGAGGCCCATGACGCCGGGCTCGGCACCGAGCGCGCCGTCGCGGAGGGCCTGCAGCGCACCGGGCGCATCGTGACGGCCGCCGCGATCCTCTTCTTCGTGGCGGTCGCCGCGTTCGCCACCAGCCGGATCGTGGTGGTCAAGGAGCTCGGCCTCGGCACCGGGCTTGCCGTCATCATCGACGCGACGATCGTGCGGGCGCTGCTCGTGCCGGCGCTGATGGCGCTCTTCGGGCGCTGGAACTGGTGGGCGCCGGCCCCGCTTCGCCGCCTCCACCGCCGCCTCGTGCCGGCGGGGAGCACCCGGTGAGCGCACCGCTCGCCGTGCGACGGCTGCGCCCGGACGCGCGCCTTCCGGTCCGGGCCCATCCGGGCGACGCCGGCCTCGACCTGGTCGCCGTCGAGGGCTGTGACCTCGAGCCCGGCGGTCGGGCCGCGGTCCCGACCGGCCTCGCCGTCGCGGTGCCGGAGGGGCACGCCGGGCTGGTGCTGCCCCGCTCGGGGCTCGCCCGCAAGCACGGCGTCACGGTCGCGAACGCCCCGGGTCTGATCGACGCCGGCTACCGGGGCGAGCTCGTCGTCCTGCTGGTCAACCTCGGCGCCGAGCCGTTCCGTATCGAGGCCGGCGACCGGATCGCCCAGCTCGTGGTCGTGCCCGTCGCCCTCGCGACGCCCGTCGAGGTGGACGAGCTCCCGCCGTCCGACGGGCGCGGCGCCGGGGGCTTCGGCTCGACCGGCCGGTCGGCGCGCTAGGCGCGGACGGGCGGGTCGCGTCGGCGCGCACGCGCCCGGGCGGCGGCATGGGCGGCTGCCTCGAGCCGGTCGTCGAGCGGCTCCAGCTCGGCCGTCGCGCCTGCGTGCGCGAGCGCCCGGGCGAGGATGCGGTCGGCCAGCCAGGGGTTCTTGGGCAGGAGCGGACCGTGGAGGTAGGTGCCGATCACGCCGTCCTGGACGGCGCCCTCGTACCCGTCCTCCCCGTTGTTGCCGTGACCGGAGACGACCCGCCCGAGCGGCCGCGCGCCCGGGCCGAGCCGGGTCCGCCCGGCGTGGTTCTCGAAGCCGACGACCTCGCCGCGGCGCCCGTCGATCTCGGCCTCGATCACGAGGTTCCCGATCAGGCGGGTGTCACCGGCAACGGTGTCCAGGTCGAGCAGGCCGATCCCAGGCATGCGGGAGCCGTCCACGCCGGTGTAGCCCTGGCCCGCGAGCTGGTAGCCACCGCAGACGGCGAGCACGGTCGCGCCGTCGGCAACCCCGGCCCGCAGCGCCGCGGCCTTGAGCCGGGCGAGGTCCTCGGCCACCACCGCCTGGTCCCGGTCCTGCCCACCACCGAGATAGAAGATGTCCTGCCCGGACGCGGCGAGCGGCTCTCCGACGCCCACCTCGGTGACCTCGAGGCGCATGCCCCGCCAGGCGAGGCGGCGGTCGAGCACGGCGATGTTCCCGCGGTCGGCGTAGATGTTGAGCTCCCGCGGGTAGAGGTGGCAGAGGCGGACGGTCGTCACGCGCCCATCCTCCCGCACCGGTAGATCTGGCGCTCGGACTCGCCGGTCACGGGGCCCCCGCCGAAGTCGCCGTAGCGGTCGAGGACGCGCAGCCCCGCGCGCGCCAGCAGGTGCCCCAGCTCGGCCGGCATGAACAGGTGGACGCGGTGGTGGCGAAGCACCCGGCGGACCGTCCCGGCATCGTCGCTCCGGTCCACCTGCAGCGTGAACTCGAGCGTCTGCGTCACCGGGTCGAAGTCGTCGTACCAGGCCGCGTGCTGCAGCACCGCGCCGGACGCCCCGTCGTGGTGGACTTCACCCAGCCGGACGACGCCGATCGAGCCCTGGATCTCGGCCAGGTCCGGGAAGGCGACGTCGAACCAGAGCTCCCCGTCGTCGCGCAGCGCCGCCCGCGCGGCGCGCAGGGAGGCGAGCTGGTCGGCGGGGCCCACGAGCGTCTGCAGCGTGTTCATCGCCATGATCGCGAGCGGCACAGGAGGCTCCAGGGCGAAGTCCCGGAGATCGGCGACCACCGGATGCACCCGCGCGGCCACGGCCGCCGGCTCGGCGGCGAGCGCGCGGCGGAGCTCGGCGACCATTGGCTCGGAGCCGTCGAGCGCGATCACCTCGGCACCGTCGCGGGCCAGCGCGATCGCGACCCGGCCCGTCGCCGCCCCGAGGTCGAGCACGGGCGATCCCAGCGACCGCGCGAGTTGCCGCCAGAGCGCCAGGTCCTC
>DATFWK010000010.1:0-2928 GCA_035259345.1 Miltoncostaeaceae bacterium
TCGACACGATCCTCGCCACCAAGGCCGGTGACGAGGGCGCCCCGCAACCGCAGGCCGAGGAGCTGCTGCCGCTCGTCCGGTGGCTTCCGCAGGGCGACCCGCCGGACCAGGCACGCGCGGCCGAAGCCCTGCTCGAGGGGCGTCCGGTCCGGGGGGTCCATGCCTACTTCGCCCACGAGCCGGCCGCCGTCGCGCGGGAGGTCGCCCATGCCCTCGGCGTGCCCTGGGGCTTCAGCACCCACGCCAGGGACGCCCGGAAGGTGGCGCCGGCCGAGCTCGCCCGGCGCGCGGCCGAGGCCGCGGTCATCGTCGCCTGCAACGGCGACGTCGCCGGCGACCTGCGCGCGGTCGGCGGCCGGGTCTCGGTGGTGCCGCACGGGGTCGACCTCGAGCGCTTCGCGCCCGCTCCGGCGCCGCCGGCGCCGCCACTTCGCCTCCTGGCCGTCGGGCGCCTCGTCGAGAAGAAGGGCTTCCGCGACCTGATCGCCGCCCTGGCGCAGATGCGCGCCGACGCCTCCCTGACGATCGTGGGCGATGGGCCGGAGCGCGACGCGCTGGCCGCCGCCGCCCGTGACGCCGGCGTCGCCGATCGCGTCCGGCTTGCGGGTCCCGTCGGCCACGACCGGCTGCCCGCCGTGTATGCGTCGTCCCACGTGGTGGTCGTGCCGTCGGTCGTGGACCGCTCCGGCGACCGCGACGGCCTTCCCAACGTCGTGCTCGAGGCGATGGCCTCCGGGCGGCCGGTGCTGGGGACGCGCGCCGGGGCGATCACGAGCGCCGTCGAGGACGGCGTCACCGGCGTCGTGGTCGAGCCTGGCGACGCGGCGGCGATGGCTGCGGCCCTGGACCGGCTGGCGGACGAGGGCCTTCGGGCGCGATTCGGCGCGGCCGGCCACGACCGGGTCGTCCGCGACTTCGGGCTGGATGCATGTGCCAGGCGCTTCGTCGAGGTCTTGGAGGGCGCGTATGGCTGACCGCCGCCCGGGCCTGCTCCTCTATTGCCAGCACTCGCTCGGCGTCGGCCACCTCGTCCGCTCGTTCGCGCTTGCGGAGGCGCTCGCCGAGCGCTTCGCGGTCGTCTTCCTGAGCGGCGCGCAGCTGCCGCGCGGCACCGTGCCGCCGCCGGGGATCCGGCTCGTCGCCCTGCCGCCGCTCGGTCTCGAGGGCGGCCGGCTGGTGAGCCGGGACCGGCGCCGCACGGCCGAGCGGGCGCTCGAGCTCCGCCGGCGGACGATGCTCGACGTCGTCGGCGAGATCCGCCCGCGCGTCGTCCTCGTCGAGCTCTTCCCGTTCGGGCGCCGGAAGTTCCGCGGCGAGATCGTGCCGATGCTCGAGGCGGCCCGCGGCGGCCCGCGGCCCGCGCTCGTCGCCTGCAGCCTGCGCGACATCCTGGTCGCCGGGCGAGACGATCAGGCCGAGCACGACCGCGCCGCGATCGCCATCGCGAACGCGCTCTTCGACGTCGTCCTCGTCCACGCCGACCCTGCCTTCGCACGGCTCGAGGAGTCGCTTCGCAGCGACGCGCCACTCGAGGTCCCGGTCCGCTACACCGGCTTCGTCACGCCCTCGACCCCGGTCGTGCCGCTGCCGGACCAGGACCGGGAGCCGCGGGTGGTCGTGACGGCCGGCGGGGGCAGGGTCGGAGGGCCGCTGCTCGAGGCCGCGGTCGCCGCCCAGCCGACGGTCATGCGGGAGGCCGGGCTGCGCATGACCCTGGCCGGCGGCGCGTTCCTCGACGCCTCCGAGTGGCGTGCGCTGCGGCGCACGGCGCGGGGGCGTCCGGGCCTCACGCTGCGGCGATCCATCCCAGACCTTGCCGGGACGCTCGCCGGCACCCGCGGCTCGGTCAGCCAGTGCGGCTACAACACCGCGATGGACCTGCTGCGTGCCCGGGTGCCGGCGCTCGTGGTCCCCTTCGCCGACCCGGGCGAGGACGAGCAGGTCGCCCGTGCCGAGCGCCTCGCGCGGCTCGACGCGGTACGCCTGCTCCATCCGCGCGACCTGACGCCCGAGCGGCTCGCCGCGGAGATCGCCCGGCTGCGGCCCCCCGGTGCCGCGGCCCGCGCGCTCGACCTCGGCGGGGCCGCGGCGACGGCCCGGCTGCTCGGCCAGCTGGCGTCGGACGGGGCGCTCGTGGCCCAGGGGGCCGCTGCGTGACGTGGCTCGACCCGGTGGGCCGCGGCCTCGACCGGGCAGGCGCCCCGGTCACCGTGTTCTTCCGCGACGACGACGCAGGCTGGGCGCACGAGCGGCTCGAGACCCTCCTCGACGTCTTCGCCCGCCACCGCGCGCCGATCGACCTGGCGGTGATCCCCGAGGCGCTCGACACGATGCACGCCAACTGGCTCCGCACCCGGCGGGCGGCGACCGGGGGGCTGGTGGGGCTCCATCAGCACGGGCTGAGCCACCGCAACCACGAGGCCGAGGGGCGCAAGTGCGAGTTCGGCCCGAGCCGGCCGCCTGCCGTCCAGCGTGAGGACATCGAGCGGGGCAGGCGCCTCCTCACCGGCCTCCTTGGGTCCGACCTCGACCCGATCTTCACCCCGCCGTGGAACCGGTGTACGCCGGACACGGGGGCCGTGCTCGCCGAGCTGGAGCTTGTGCTCTCCAGGGATGCGACCGCGGCTCCCCTCGGCATCGCGGCGCTCCGGGAGCTCCCGATCGCGATCGACTGGTTCGCCCACCGCAAAGGCGAGCGCATCGCGCGGGCGGAGCTCGGCGAGCGGATCGCGGAGCGGCTCACCGCTCCCGGGCCGGTGGGCATCATGCTCCACCACGCGGTGATGGAGCACGAGGACATGTCCGGGACGGAGGAGCTCGTCGTGCTCCTGGCCGGCCACCCGGCAGCGAGCCTGCGGACGATGGGCTCGCTGGCGTCGGATGGTGCCGGCGGGGAGGAGGACCCCCGCACGTGACGAGCGCGCTCGT
>DATFWK010000011.1:0-2178 GCA_035259345.1 Miltoncostaeaceae bacterium
GCTCCTGTCGGCTCCCCAGCCACCGGTACAGCTCGGCGATATCCCAGCGCGACGGGTTGCACAATCTACCCCGTGCGCACGCGCTCGGCGACGATGCCGGAGCGGAACGCCGGCCGTCCCTGCTCCTCCACGAGCCCTTCACGCGCCGCGAGGATCCGGAACGACCCTTGCACGCGGTCGGCGAGCTCGCCCCGCTCGAGCAGGAACGCGGCCTCGCGCGGATGGCCGATGGTCCGCTGGTCGACCAGGAACGTGTCCCAGAGCAGCCGGCCGCCGGGACGCAGCCAGTGGGCGATCTCGGCGAGGAGCCGCCGGTCGAGGAAGCTCACTACGACGACGTTGGCAGCCGTGCCGGCGCGGAAGCCGGGAGCGTCGAGGTCCATCTGGACGCAGGCGACGCGGGGCGCAGCCGCGCGCAGGTGCGCGAGACCGGCCCACGACACGTCGACGGCGATGACCGTGTGGCCGCGTGCGGCGAGGAACGCGGCGTTGCGACCGGTGCCCGCGGCCAGGTCGAGCGTCCGTCCCGCGGGCAGCAGATGCGCATGCTCGACGAGGAAGGCCGATGCCGGACCGGAGTCGGTCCCGCTCCCTCGATGCTTCGCCTCCCAGCGCTCCCGATCTGCTCGCGACATGCGGAGCGGATCGTAGCCCAACCCAGGCCGCTCGTCGTATGCTGCCGGGATGACGGGATCGGACCCCCGGCCCCTGGCCGGCGTGACGGTGGTGGACATGACCCGCGTGCTCGCCGGTCCCTACTGCACCCTGGTGCTGGCCAACCTGGGCGCGCGCGTGATCAAGGTGGAACGCCCGCCCCACGGCGACGACGCTCGCGGCATCGGGCCATTCGTCGGCGGGAAGAGCCTGTACTTCGCCGCGCTGAACCACGGCAAGGAGTCGATCGCCCTCGACCTCCAGCACGCCGAGGACCGCGCGATCTTCGAGGACCTTCTCGCCGCCACCGACGTCCTGGTCGAGAACTTCCGGCCCGGCGTGCTCGCCCGCCTGGGCTACGGCTGGGAGGCCCTGCATGCCCGCTGGCCGCGGCTCGTGCTCGCCGCCGTCTCGGGATTCGGTCAGACCGGGCCGCTCCGGGAGCGACCCGCCTTCGACATGGTCGCCCAGGCCATGGGCGGCATCATGAGCCTCACGGGGTATCCCGACGGCCCGCCGGCGCGGGTCGGCGTCTCCATCGGCGACATGGCGGCCGGCCTCTTCCTCGCCGTCGGGGTCCTCGCGGCCCTGCACGCGCGGCGCGAGAGCGGTGCGGGCACGATGATCGACGTCGCCATGCTCGACTGTCAGCTCGCCATCCTCGAGAACGCGCTCACGACGCACCTCGTGACCGGCGCGCTCCCCGGCCGGCTGGGCACCCGCCATCCGAACATCGCGCCGTTCCAGGCCTTCGAGGTCGCCGACGGCCGGCAGGTCGTCATCTGTGCCGGCCACGACTCCCAGTTCGTCACGCTCTGCGAGGCCCTCGATCGTCCCGACCTGATCGGCGATCCGCGCTTCGACACGCCGGACGCCCGGCGGCGGCACGTGGATCAGCTCGAGATCGAGCTCTCGGCGGCGCTGCGCTCCCGCACGGCGGCCGACTGGCTCCAACGCCTCCAGCGCGCGGGCGTGCCGTGCGCACCGGTCAACACGGTCGCTGACGCCGTGCGCGACCCGCAGGTGGCCGCGCGGAGTATGGTCGTCGAGATTCCCGATCCCGCCATCGGCCGGCTCGCCGTCGCCGGGAATCCGATCAAGCTGGCCGGGGTCCCCGAGCCCGAGGCCAGGCGGCCGCCGCCCGATCTCGACGCCGACCGCGCCGCCATCCTCGCCTGGCTGCGGCGCGGCTGAGCCGGCTCACGATCGCACCGGGACGCCGCCGCCCGCGAGCGCGCGCAGTCGCTGTGCGAGCGGCGGGTGCGAGTAGTGGAGCAGGACGTACAGCGGGTGCGGCGTCAGGTTGCTGAGCCCGTCCACCGAGAGGCGCCGCAGCCCGCGCGCCAGCGCGTCGCCGCCGCCCGTGGTCTGGACGGCAAAACGGTCGGCCTCGTGCTCGTTGTGACGCGACCAGGCATGGAGCGGTACCGCCAGCGCCAGCTCGAGGGGCCCCAGGAGAAGCGCGAACACCACCACGGCGGCGTGCAGTGACGGCGTGACGACCCCAAGCGTCAGGGAGAGCCC
>DATFWK010000012.1:0-9121 GCA_035259345.1 Miltoncostaeaceae bacterium
CGGCTCGCGAGCTACCTGGAGCAGTCCACGCGCTACATCCGCTTCGACGACCGCCCGGGCGGCCGCTACCGCTATCACCGCCCGGCACGGGTGATGGCCCACACCGCGCTCGGGCCCCGGTATGTCGCCGTCCTCGACCGCGCATTCGAGGCCTACGCCGCCCTCCTCGAGCCGATGATCGCCCACGTCGACGCGCTCGTCCCCGAGGACGACGCGACGCCGCCGATCGCGCGGCGGAACGCCGTCCGCGCCCGCGCGCTCGACGCCCTGCGCGGGATGCTCCCAGCCGCCACGACCGCGAACGTCGGCGTCTTCGCCTCCGGCCAGGCTTACGAGGCGCTGCTCGTGCGCCTCCAGGCACACCCGCTCCCCGAGGCGCGGGAGTGCGGCGAGCGGATGCTCCGTGAGCTGCGGAAGGTCATCCCCGCCTTCCTCACGCGGGTCGACCGGCCGGATCGCGGCGTGGCCCACGCTCGATACCTCGCCGAGACAGCGGCGGCCGCCGACCGGCTTGCGGAGGCAAGCCTCGGCCCGCCGCCACGCGCGGCGGACGGCCCGGCCGTCCGGCTCGTCGACTTCGACCCCGACGGCGAGGCGCGCGTCGTCGCCCACGCGCTCTGGCCCGGCAGCGGCCGTCCGCTCCCGGAGGTCCGGGCGGCGGCGGCGGGCATGTCGCCCGAGCGCCGGCGCGAGGCGCTCGAGGCCTACGCCGGGGACCGCGGCGACCGCCGCCAGCGCCCGGGCCGGGCGCTCGAGGCCACCGACTACGCCTTCGAGGTGGTCGCCGACTACGGGGCGTACCGCGACCTGCAGCGCCACCGGCTGCTCTCGCTCCAGGCCCAGCCGCTCACCCCCGACCTGGGCTACGAGGTGCCCGCCGACGTCACCGCCGCAGGATGTGGCGGTGACTTCGCCCGCGTGCAGGAGGAGAGCGCCGCACTGTATGCGGAGCTCGCCGGCGAGCTGCCCACCGAGGCCGGCTACGCCGTCACGCTCGCGCACCGCATCCGCTTCACCCTCGTGCTGAACGCGCGCGAGGCGATGCACCTGATCGAGCTCCGCAGCCAGCCGCAGGGCCACGAGTCCTACCGTAGGGTCGCGCTCGAGATGCACCGCCTGATCCGTGACGAGGCCGGCCACACGGCGATCGCGGACATGATGCGCTTCGTGGACCGCTCGCTGCCTGCAGCCGGGCGCCTCGCTGCCGAGCGACGGCAGGCCGAGCGGGAGGGCCGCCAGGCGACGCCGACCGCCTGACGGTCGGTACGATCCGGCCATGAGCGACGAGCAGAGGAACCGCCTCGGCGGCATGGCCCTTGCCAACGGCCTCCTGGTGCACGGGCGGACCCACTGGGCCGCCGCGGTGCGCGACGCCGACGGGCGCACGATCGTGGCGTCGGGCCGCAAGCCGCAGCTGGCCCGCGGGCCGCTGGCCGAGATCCCGCTCCTCCGGGGCGTGCTGCGCCTGGCGGAGGCGATGGCGGTCGTCCCGGCGGCGCGGACCGCCGTGCCCGAGGCCCGGCTCGCCCTCGAGGGACGCGGCGTGCTGGCCGCCACCGCGGGATCGGCCGCGCTCACCGCGCTGGCCCGCCGGCGGATCCCGTCGGTGCTCGGCCAGGAGGCGGTCGCCGCCGGCGCCGGGCTCCTCCCCGCCCTCATCGCCCTGCGAGCCTCGGACGCCGCCGTCTGGCACGGCGTCGAGCACAAGAGCATCGCGGCCTACGAGCGCGGCGGCGCGGCCGAGGTCGCCCACAACGCCGACCACGCGAAGGAGCACGACCGGTGCGGGAGCAACCTCGTGCTGCCGCTGCTCCTGACCACGGTCATCGGCAACACGGTCCTGCGCAAGCTGATGCCGCGGCCGACCATCGCCGCGCGGCTGGCGCTCTCCGCCGCCTGCGTCGGCATCTCCGTCGAGGCATTCGCGTTCGCCGGCCGCCGGCCCGACCATCCGGTCTCGCGTGTGATCCACCGTGTCGGACATGCGCTCCAGTCCGGCTTCGCCACCAAGGAGCCGAACGAGGAGGACCTCGCGGTGGGCCGCGCGGCCATGGACGAGCTGCTGCGCGCCGAGGGTGCCGCGGGCGAGTAGGCGGCCCGGTGGGCCTCTCGGTCACCGTGGTGGCGCCGGCCCCGGGTGACGACGTCTGGGCCAGGCTGGTGGACATCCCGCGCTGGCCGGACTGGAACCCGGCGTGCGTCGAGGCCGAGATCGAGGGCCCGCTCGCGCCCGGCACCCGTGTCGGGCTCCACCTCCTCCATCCACGGGGGACGAAGTTCTGGACCCGTCCCGTGCTGACCGACGTGGAGCCGCGGCGGACGCTGGCCTGGACGACCAGGGCGGTCGGCCTGCGGGCGGCGACCGCGATCCGGCTCGAGCCCGCCGACGACGGCACGCTGGTCACGCTCGAGTCGCAGGCCCGCGGGGCGCTCTCGTTCAACTACCGGCTGGCCCTGCCCGAGACCACGCTCGCCCAGATCTGGTCCGGCGCCCTGACCGGGCTCGCCCGCTCGTTCCGGGAGGAGGCCGGGGAATGAGCGCGCCCGCCAGGACGCGGCTCCCGCCCGAGACGTTCGAGCTCCCGGTCGAGCGGATCCGGGCCGGCCGGTACACCGACGCGTACTTCAACCACGCCCGCGAGCTCTTGGAGTGGGACGGGTACCGCCCGCGCGTGCTCATGCAGTTCTTCCAGCGCGAGCGGACGGTGCTCGGCGGCATGGACGAGGCCATCGGGATCCTGCGGACCTGCGCCGGGCGGCTGGCCGACGGCGTCTGGCGGGACGGGTGGCCGGACATCGAGGTCCACGCGCTCCACGACGGCGACGACGTCGAGCCCTGGGAGACCGTGATGACCGTGGAGGGCGACTACGCCCTGTACGCCCATCTCGAGACCGTCATGCTCGGCGTGCTCGCCAGGCGCACGCTCGTGACCCGGAACGTGCGCGAGGTGGTTCGGGCCGCGCGCGGCAAGCCGGTGCTCTACTTCGCCGCCCGCTTCGACCACTGGGCCGTCCAGCCCGGGGACGGGTGGGCCGCGCGCGTGGGCGGCGCGAGCGCCGTCTCGACCGACGCGCAGGCGGCCTGGTGGGACGGGCGCGGCATCGGCACCGTCCCGCATGCCCTCATCGCGGCGTACGGCGGTGACACGGTCCGCGCGGCGCAGCGCTTCGCGGACCGCTTCGCCGGCGAGCTCGACGTCACGGTGCTCGTGGACTTCGAGAACGACTCGGTGGGGACGGCGGTGGCGGTGGCGGACGCGCTCGGCGACCGGCTCTGGGGCGTCCGCCTCGACACCTCGGACTCGCTCGTCGACCGCTCGCTCTGGCAGGAGATGGGCTCGTTCCGCCCCACCGGCGTGGTGCCGGAGCTCGTCCGGAAGGTGCGGCGGGCGCTCGACGCCGCGGGGCACGAGCAGGTGCGGATCGTGGTGTCGGGCGGCTTCACGGCCGAGCGCATCGCCGCGTTCGAGGATGCAGGGACGCCGGTCGACGCCTACGGGGTCGGCAGCGTCCTCATCCGGGGGCGCAACGACTTCACGGCCGACGTCGTTCGGGCGGACGGGCGGCCCTCGGCGAAGGTCGGGCGCTGGGAGCGGCCGAACCCTCGCCTCTCGCCCGTTGCCTGAGGCATGGATCCCGGGCCCCTGCCGGGGTACCCTTGTGAGCGGTGCAGGACCGCGTAAGGGACCCCGCACCCGCGCGTGGTTCGTTTGAGGACCACGATCCAAGGATGTCGAGCGCGATCACACGAGAGGGCGCCGCCGCGGCGGCGCATCCCTGGGCCCACCAGGCGGATCTGACTGCCTACGCCCGGCGGATCCTCGGCGACCAGGCCGACTTGGCCGAGGACGTCGTCCAGGAGGCGTACCTGCGCCTGCTCGCCCTCGCCGCGGCCGACCAGCCCCCGGCCAGCGCCCGGCCGTGGCTGTTCCGGGTGGTGCGCAACCTCGCGATCGACGAGCGGCGGGGCGCCGCGCGGCGCGCGCTGCCGGTCGCCGAGCCGGCCGACTGGGGCGCCCACGGCGACGATCCCGCCGAGCTCGCCGAGCGGCGCCAGGACGCCGAGGCGGTGCTCGCGGGCCTTGCTGCGCTGCCGCCCAAGGAGCGCCGCGCCCTCGAGCTCGAGCAGGCGGGCGTCGGCGCGAGCGAGATCGCCGCGGAGCTCGGGACCTCGACCAACGCGGTCCACCAGGCGCTCTTCCGCGCCCGGCGGAGGCTGCGGAGCGCGCGCGCGGTGGCGTGGAGCCTCGCACCGATCCCCCTCGTGAGCCTCGCCTACAAGCTCGGCGACACCGGGCTGGCGAACACGCTCGCCGGCATGCCGCCGGGTAGCGGCCGGGCGGTGCCCGTCGCCGGGGTCGCCGGGGCGATCGTCGCGACCCTGGTCGGCGGCGGCGTCGTCGTCATCCACCAGATCGACCGGCAGCCCGTGTCCAGCCCGAACGCCCGCGTCGTTGCGGTGGAGGGCGCAAGCGGCCCGATCGCCCAGCGTGCCCCCGCCGCCGGCACGAGCTTCGTCGTCGGCGGACGGAGCCTCCGCCTTCCGGCCTCCGCATCGGGGGGCTCGAGCGGCGCCCGCGAGAGCGTGGGGTCGTCCTCGAAGGGCCCGGGGCCCGCCGCGGCGGTCGTCGGGCGCACCGTCCGCCAGCCGAGCGACAGCGGGCCGGGGCCGAGCGCCAGGTCGGGACGCGACTCCGGGCTCTCGGGGTCCTCAGGACCCTCGGCTTCCTCGGGCTCGTCGAGCTCCTCGGGCTCCGGGCCGGCGGTCGCGGCGGTCGCGGCGGCTGCCGCGGCGGGGGCCGACCACCACCGCGGCCGCGACGACGGCGGCGCGACCGCGACGTCCGGGCGCAAGGCCGGCGCCCGGCAGGGCGGCCAGTCGGGCTCCGAGCCGGCCAAGGCACACCGATCCGGCTCCGGGAAGCACCGCAAGGCGGTCGCTCCGGCGGCGGTCGATCCCACGCCGCCGGTCGCCGAGCACCCGCCCGAGGCGCCGGAGGTCGACGTCCCCGAGGTCGACGATCCCAACGCCCCTTCGGGCGGGCGGCTCACGGGCAGCCGCGGGGGGCCGCAAACCCCCTGACGCCCTCGCCGGGGCCGGTCTCGGACACATGCGAGCAGCTAGAGTGGCCGCGTGCTGCTCGAGCGCATCCATCACGTCGCCTACGCGGTGGAGGACATCGATGCGGCCCTGCCGGAGCTCATCGAGCGCTACGGCATGCGGGTCGGGATCCGGGAGCGCATGGAGGAGCAGGGCGTCGAGGCGGTGGCGCTCGACGTCGGCCCGGACCGGCTGGAGCTGATCCAGCCGATCGACCCGGAGGGGTCAGTCGCGCGCTTCCTCGAGCGGCGCGGGCCTGGCCTCCATCACGTCGGCTACGCCGTCGGCGACCTCGACGCCGCGCTCGAGGAGCTGCGCTCCGCGGGTGCCGAGCTCATCGACGAGCGCCCCCGGCGGGGGCTGGGCGGACACATGATCGCCTTCGTCCACCCGCACTCGGCGGGCGGCGTCCTCACCGAGCTCGTCCAGTCCGAGCGGTCAGGACGCCACGGCGACCGAACCTGAGGCCGGAACGCCATGAAGATCCGCTACATCGAGCCGAAGCCCCGCGGGGCGACGATCTACGAGATCGCGAACCTCCCCAAGCTCGGCCTGCCACTCCTGGCGGCCTGCGTGCGCGAGGAGGATCCGTCTGCCGACCAATGGATCTACTGCGAGCTGATCTCGGGCGTCGAGGTGGACTGGGACGACGTCGAGAGCGCCGACCTCGTGTGCATCTCGACGACCACCAACACGACGGTCGACGGCTACCTCTACGCGGAGCGCCTGCGCGCGAAGGGGATCCCGGTCGTGATCGGCGGCTCGCACGTCACGTTCATGGCGCGCGAGGCGCTCAAGCACGCGGACTTCGTCATCCGCCGCGAGGGCCACGTCGGCTTCCTCCAGCTCGTCGACTGGCTGCGCCGCGGCGGCGCGCGCGAGGAGCTGCACGGCGTGCTCGGGCTCTCATGGATCGACGACGAGGGCGCCCAGGTCGACAACCCCGAGGCCCCGCCGGCCTCGAGCGAGGACCTCGACGAGCTGCCGTTCCCCGCGCTCGCCCTCGTCGAGGGTCACGAGCGGATGGCCACGTACCCGCTGATGATGAAGTGGGGCTGTCCCTACGACTGCAACTTCTGCTCGGTCATCAAGATGTTCGGGCGCAAGCTCCGCAGCCGCTCGGTCGAGAACGTGATGCACGAGCTGCGCCTGGCGAAGCCCGAGCGGGTGTTCTTCTACGACGACATCTTCATCGTCGACAAGCGGCACTCGAAGGAGCTCTTCCGGGCGATGATCGACGAGGGCATCACGCCGCTCTGGACCGCGCAGATCCGGGCCGACTCGCTCTACAAGTCGAAGACCACCCTCGAGCCCGACCACGAGCTGCTGTCGCTCATGCGCGACTCGGGCTGCTACATGGTCTACGTCGGCTTCGAGAGCATCACGCAGGAGGGCCTCGACGCCTACAACAAGAAGCAGAAGGTCGAGCACATCACGACGTCGATCAAGCTGCTCCACGACTACGGCATCCGCGTGCACGGGATGTTCGTGGTCGGCGCCGACACGGACACGCCGGAGACCGTCCGCGCGACCGTCGACTTCGCGATCCACCACCGGATCGACACGATCCAGATGATGATGCTGACGACGCTCCCGGGGACGTCGTTCGACCTGCAGATGCGGGCCGACGGGCGGGTGCTGACCGACGACTACTCGCTCTACGACGGCCACCACTGCATCATCACGCCGAAGCTCATGACCCCGTACGAGCTCCAGATGGAGACCTGGAAGGGGATGCTGCGCTTCTACTCGTCGAAGGGCTACAGGCCGATGTTCCGGCGCGCGATCCTCGCGAACCTCGGGCGCATCGCGGGGGTCGCCCTGCGCGAATGGCGCTTCACGCTGCGGCTGCCGCAGCTGACGTTGCTCGCCGCGTCCGGACGTGGCGGGGAGGCGCGACGGCTCTTCCGCACGAAGCTCTCGTCGGGCACCGTCCGCTTCATCATGGACCGCTTCGGCGTCCCCGGCTTCCGGGTCTACGGGCGCAAGCAGCTCCTGAAATTCCCGCATCAGCCCGAGTCGATGCGCTACGTGGAGGAGATCAAGCGCATGCCGGCCTTCAAGCCGCCGGAGCGCCCCGACTCGCTCAAGGTCCTGACCCCCTCATGAGGATGGTGCGGTGATGTCGGAGCGGCGCATGGAGCTGGGCTTCGAGGGCGGCAACGTCCTCAGGCTGACCGTCGACGACCCCGCGGCGCAGCAGATCGTCGAGAGCCTGCGCGACGGCGGCGGCTGGCGGTCCGTCGAGGCCGTCGAGGGCACCCACTGGATCAACCTGAGCGAGCTCACGTACGTGCGGCTGGTCCCCGGGGAGCCCGGGCGCGTCGGCTTCGGCGGCGGCTAGAGGCCCGACGCCGCCGTGGAGCTGGGCCTGGTCGGTCTCGCCAATGCCGGCAAGACCGCCCTGTTCAACCTCGTGACGGGCGCCTCGGCCGAGGTCGCGCCGTACCCCTTCACCACCCGTGAGCCGCTGCGGGGAGCGGCCGACGTCCCGGATCCCCGCCTCGACGCGATCGCCGACGCCCAGGACATTCCCCGGCGGGTGCCGGCGCAGGTGCAGGTGGTCGACATCGCCGGGCTGGCGGCCGGGGCCGGGCAGGGCGAGGGGCTCGGCGGGCAGGCGCTCGGGCGCCTGCGCGAGACCGACGCCCTCGTCCACGTGGTCCGCGCGTTCGCGAACGCCGAGGTCTCGCACCCGCTGGAGCGGGTCGACCCGCTCGCGGACGCCGAGGCCGTGGACCTCGAGCTGGTGCTGGCCGACCGGGAGCAGGTTGCGCGCCGGGCCGAGCGCACCGCCAAGGCAGCCCGGGCCGGCGACGCCCAGGCGCGCACGGAGATCGGCCAGCTCGAGGCGCTCGAGACGGCGCTCGACGCCGGGCGCCCGGCGCGGCTGGCCGAGGACGAGGGGGCCCGGGAGGTCGGGCGGGCGATGGGGCTGCTCTCGGCGAAGCCGGTCCTCTACCTCGCAAACACCGACGACCCGGGTGAGCCGCCGGCCGTCCTTGCCGGGCATGCGGCCGAGCAGGGCGCCGACGCCCTGGCGCTACCGGTCGCGGTCGAGCTCGAGCTGGCCGGGATGGCGCCGGAGGAGGCGGCCGAGCTGGCCGGCGAGCTGGGCCTCGGCGACGTGCGCGGCGCCCCGGCACTGGTCGCCGCCGGGTACCGGCTGCTGGACCTCCTCACCTTCTTCACGGGCTCGGGGCCGCCCGAGGCCCGTGCCTGGCCGGTGCCGCGCGGGACGACCGCCGACCGCGCGGCAGGACGCGTCCACTCGGACATGCAGCGCGGGTTCATCCGCGCCGAGGTGATCCCGTGGGACCGCCTCGTCGCCGCGGGCTCGTTCGCGAAGGCGCGCGAGTCGGCGGACGTGCGGATGGAGGGGCGCGACTACGTGGTGCAGGAGGGCGACGTCATCCAGGTCCGCTTCAACGTGTAGGCGCGGGGCTTCACCCCGTCCGGCCGGCGCGCGAGAATCGGGCACCCGATCCCGGAGCCTCCGATGCGCCAACGCCGTCTCCTCGCTCTCCTCGCCGCCGCCGCGCTGCTCGTCCCGGCCGCCGGGCCCGCGCTGGGGACCACGCAACGGGCGACCCCGCTGCCGGTCGCCTCGCCGAAGCGCTTCCTCGCCGACATCCTCGACGCGAAGACGGGGTTCGAGCACTTCAACGCCCGGCTTCAGGAGACGACCGGCCCCGAGGACGTCAGGCCGCAGGCGGCGGGCATGCGCCGGGACCTGCACCGGTTCGACGCCGCCGTGCGCCGCCTTCGGACATATCGCCTCCGGAACGCCCGCCTCGAGCGCCAGCGCGTGGCGATCGCCCGCACCGGCCCGCGCGTTGCCAAGGCCTTCGGCGTGGTCGTCGACGCGGCCGTGGCGAGCGACCTGCAGAAGCTGACGGCGATCCTGCCGGAGCTGCTCAGCTCGGCGAAGGCGTTCGTCGCCGCGGCGAACACGAAGTAGGGCTAGGCGACGTCCTCGGGCCCCGGGCCCTCCAGCCGGGCCTTGACGCCGCTCTCGAG
>DATFWK010000013.1:0-4285 GCA_035259345.1 Miltoncostaeaceae bacterium
AGGAGCTTGCCCGGGTTGAACAGGTGCCCCTCGTGCGGCGCCCACGGCCCGTGGACGCGGTAGCCGTAGCGCCGGCCCGGCTCCACGTCCGGCAGGCGCGCGTGCCAGTTGAACGCCGTCACCTCGACCAGGTCCAGGCGCGACTCCTCGCCGGCCTCGTCGAAGAGGCACAGCTCGACGCGGTGGGCGTTCTCGGAGAAGAGCGAGAAGTTGGTGCCCTGCCCGTCCCACGTCGCCCCGAGCGGGAACGGGTCGCCGGGCCACGCCCTCACCCGCCCCCCGCCTCCGGGACGAGCCAGACCACCGCGAGCGGCGGCACGATGATCTCGGCCGAGTGGCGCTGGCCCTGCCAGGGCCGGTCCTCGGCCTCGATGCGCCCGGCGTTGCCCGTGTTCGAGCCGCCGTACGCCGCCGCGTCCGTGTTCAGGACCTCGCGCCAGCCGCCGGGGCGGGGCAGGCCGACGCGCACGGCCTGCCGCGGCACCGGGGAGAGGTTGCACGCGGCGACCAGGGAGCCGCCCTCGCCGTCGAAGCGGACGAACGAGAGCAGGTTGCTCGACGCGTCGTCCGCGCCGAGCCAGGCGAAGCCGGCAGGCTCGCCGTCGATCCGGAAGAGGGCCGGCGTCACGCGGTAGAGGCGGTTCAGGTCGCAGACGAGGCGCCGCACGCCGGCGTGGTCCTGGCTCTCGAGCAGGTGCCAGTCGACCGAGCGCTCAGACGACCACTCGGCCTCCTGCGCGATCTCCCCGCCCATGAACAGGAGCTTCTTGCCCGGGTGCGCCCACATCAGCGCGTAGAGGGCGCGGAGGTTCGCGAAGCGCTGCCAGCGGTCGCCGGGCATCTTCGAGAGCAGCGAGCCCTTGCCGTGCACGACCTCGTCGTGGGAGAGGGGCAGGATGAAGTTCTCGCTGAAGGCGTAGAGCAGCCCGAACGTGAGCTGGTTGTGGTGGTGGCTGCGATGGACCGGGTCGCGCGCGAAGTAGTCCAGCGTGTCGTGCATCCAGCCTATGTTCCACTTGAAGCCGAAGCCCAGGCCGCCCGCCTCGACCGGCCGGGAGACGCCGGGCCAGGCCGTCGACTCCTCGGCGCACATCGCGATGCCGCCCTGCCGGCGGTGGGTGACCGCGTTCAGCTCGCGCAGGAACGCGATCGCCTCGAGGTCCTCGCGGCCGCCGAACTCGTTCGGGACCCACTCCCCGGGCGCGCGCGAGTAGTCGCGGTAGAGCATCGACGCGACCGCGTCCACCCGCAGGCCGTCCGCGTGGTACGAGTCGAGCCAGAAGAGGGCGCTCGCGAGCAGGAAGTTGGCGACCTCCGGGCGCGCGTAGTTGAAGATCAGCGTGCCCCAGTCCGGGTGGGCCCCGCGGCGCGGGTCCTCGTGCTCGTAGAGCGCCGTGCCGTCGAACCGCGCCAGGGCCCATTCGTCGCGCGGGAAGTGCGCCGGCACCCAGTCGAGGATCACGCCGATGCCGGCGGCGTGGAGCCTGTCAACGAGGCCGCGGAAGTCGTCCGGGGTGCCGTAGCGGGCGGTGGGCGCGAAGTAGCCGGTCGCCTGGTAGCCCCATGACGGCGCGAACGGGTGCTCCATCACCGGCAGGAGCTCGACGTGGGTGAAGCCGAGCTCGCCGACCTCCGCGGTGAGCCGGTCGGCCAGCTCCGCGTAGGTCAGCGACCGCTCCCCCTCCTCGGGCACGCGCCGCCACGAGCCCAGGTGCACCTCGTAGATCGAGACCGGCTCCGCCCACAGCCGGCGCTCCTGCCGGTCCGCCATCCACGTGGCGTCCGCCCACTCGTGGTGCGGCCGGACGACGACAGACGCAGTCGCCGGGGGTACCTCCGTGGCCTGCGCGTAGGGGTCGGCGTGGAGCACCAGCGACCCGTCGGCGCCGCGGATCTCGAACTTGTAGTGCGCGCCCTCGGCGACGCCGGGCATGAACAGCTCCCAGACGCCCGAGGCGCCCATCGTCCGCATCGGGTGCAGCCGCCCGTCCCAGCCGTTGAAGTCGCCGACCAGGCTGACCGACCGGGCCGACGGCGCCCAGACGGCGAACGCGACGCCCCCGACGCCGTCCACGACGCGGGGCTGCGCGCCGAGGTGGTTGGCCAGCTCCTCGTGACGTCCCTCGCGCACCAGGTGCAGGTCGAGCTCGCCGAGCGTCGGCGGGAAGGCGTAGGGGTCGTGGAAGGTGTCGACGACGCCGTCCGGGTAGGTCACCTCCACCCGGTACCTGCCGAGGCCGCTCCGCGCGCGGCAGACGCCCTCGAACAGGCCGTCGCCGCGGTGGCGCAGGGTGAGCGGCCGCCCGGACTCCGGAAGCACGCGCACGGCCGTGGCCTCGGGCCGCCAGACCCGTACGAGCACGCGGCCCTCGCCGGCGGGGTGGGCCCCGAGCACGCGGTGCGGCTCGTGGTGGTCCCGGGTCGCGAGCAGCTCGCGGTCCCGGGCGACGCGCGCGCGGCCTGCGACGGGCCGGCTCATGCCTCCTCCTCGCCATCGAGGATCCCCACGATGCACTCGGCCGGGATCGCGGCCCACTCGGGACGGTGGGCGACCTCGTAGGCCAGCTCGTAGACGGCCTTCTCGAGCTCGAACAGCCGCAGCAGCTCGTCGGTGACCGAGCGGCTGGCCGGGAGGATCCCGGTGCGCTCGACCTCGGGAAAGTAGCCCTCCAGGAATGCCTCGCGCGCCGCGGCCGCCCATCCGGCGGGTGCCTCGACCCCGTGCAGGATGCGGGCCGCGCGCCCGGCGTAGTCGAACGAGCGCACCATGCCGGCGACGTCCCGGAGCGGGGAGGACTTCAGGCGCCGCTCGCTGATGGGGCGCGCCGGCTCGCCCTCGAGATCGACGATGTACCACTCGTCCCCGGACCGCAGGCCCTGGCCGAGGTGGTAGTCGCCGTGGATGCGGATCTTGCGCCCGAGATCGTCGCCCTTCGGCGTCGACCGGAGCCGGGTGCGAAGCTCCTCTTGGCGCATGGCCACCTCCTCGAGGACCGAGTCCTCCGGGAGGCCGGCGAACACGTCCCGCACCTGCTCGTCGATGGTCGCGATCCGAAGCGCCAGCCCCTCGCTCGTGATGGCCTCGGGGGCGAACGCCGGGTCGGCGGAGTCCGCGGCGAGCGTCGCATGCAGCCGGCCGGTCACGGCGCCGAGCTCACGGACCAGCGGGTGGACGGCGTCGCCCTCGCCGCGGCGCAGCATCTCCTGGGCCAGCTCCCAGCCGTCTGCCGCGTCCGGGAGGAAGCGCTGGAGCACGCCGAGCGTCACGTCGAGCGGCGGCCCGCGGTGCTCGTACCAGCCGATCAGCGCCGGCACAGAGTGGAACTCGTGCTCCTGCAGGAAGCGCAGGATCTCGATCTCCGGCCCGATGCCCGGCTCCAGGCGCCGGTAGGCCTTCAGGATCAGGCGGTCGTCGAAGACGATCGAGCTGTTCGACTGCTCCCGCCCGATCGGCCGGATCTCGGAGGGCGGGTCCCCGAACGCGTCCGCGCCGGCGGCGCTGCGGAACTCGACGACGCCGTCCGGCCCCTCGACCAGCCGGCTGGCGCGGATCGCCTCGAGCAGCGCTGCGGCGCCCGCCGGGTCCTCAAGGGCGTCGTAGACCTCGATCCCGTCGGCCTGCCCGACAGCGGAGCCCTCGTCGCCCTGC
This sequence comes from Miltoncostaeaceae bacterium, assembly GCA_035259345.1. Classification (GTDB taxonomy): domain Bacteria; phylum Actinomycetota; class Thermoleophilia; order Miltoncostaeales; family Miltoncostaeaceae; genus DATFWK01. Next base: position 3,650 of record DATFWK010000013.1, read on the forward strand.
GGCGAGCGCGCGCCGAGCACCAGCTGGTACACCTCGTGCGTTCCGGGGTGGAGCCGCACCTCGATCAGCGCGATCACGAGCGGCGGGGCCTCGGCGATCGGGATGGTCGCCAGCACCCCGGTCCCGGCGATCTCGCGGGCGCCGCCGGCGAACCACCGCCGCTCGGCCACGAACGCGGCGAGCTCGTCCTCGTCGAGGAAGCCGAGGTCGCCGGCCATGAGCCGCTCCGCCGCACTCACAAGTGCTCCGCCCCAGGAGTTCGTTGCAACTCCGGCGTGCGAAACGCCGGCCGGGCAAGGACGCAGCCTGCGCCCCATATCCGGGCATATGGGCGCAGGCGAGGACACAGCCCCCGAGGGCGAGGTACCTCGGAGCGATGACGTTCGCACCCGGCCGAGCGTTGCAGCCGCCGGGTGGCGACGAGGCTTCTGGGGCGGAGCACTATGGCGGCTCCTCGATCTGGAACCAGAAGAAGCCGCGGGGCGCGAGCGTCAGCAGGTAGGGCAGCTCGCCGATGGCGGGGAAGTGCGCGCCGCCGAAGAGCTCGCGCGGCACGCGACCGTCGAACTCGGAGAGGTCGAGCTCGACGGCCTGCGCGGTCTGGGCCAGGTTGTGCACGCAGAGCATGGTCTCGTC
>DATFWK010000014.1:0-17788 GCA_035259345.1 Miltoncostaeaceae bacterium
AGCCGCCGCGGGAGCACTGGCGCGGCCAGCCCCCGCCGGTGGACCTCTTCCGCGTCAAGGGCGTCGCGGAGGCGCTCGCCGGACCCGCACGGGTGACCCTCGCGGCGGCGCGGGCGAGCGAGCCCTACGGGCACCCGGCGCGCCAGGCCGAGCTCCACGCGGGCGGCCGGGCGGTGGGCTGGTGCGGCGAGATCCATCCCCTGGTCCTGCGCGACTTCGACGTCCGCGGCCCGGCGGCGGCGTTCGAGCTCGACCTGCACGCGCTCTTCCAGTCCGCGCCGGCGGGCTGGGCGGAGTACCGGGCGATCCTCTCCGTGCCTGCGTCGCAGCGCGATCTGGCGGTCGTCGTCGACGAGACGGTCCCCTCGGCCGAGCTCGTGGCCGCCGCGCGGGCGGCCGGCGGCGAGCTGGTACGCGACGCGCGGGTGTTCGACCGCTACGCCGGCGATCCGGTGCCGGAGGGCAAGGTGAGCCTCGCGGTTCGGCTCGTCGTCGCCGACCCGGAGCGGACGCTGACCGACGAGGAGATCGACGCCCCGGTCGAGGCGGTGGCGCGGGCGCTCGAGGAGCGCTTCGGCGCGGAGCGGCGCGCATGAGCCGCGTCCACGTGATCGGGGCGGCCGGGTTCGCCGGGGCGCAGCTGGCGGCGCTCGTCGACGGCCACCCGGCGTTCGAGCTCGGCCAGGTGACCGCGCGCGGCGACGCCGGGCGCCGGCTCGACGCCCTCTACCCGGAGTACCGCGTTCAGCGGACGCTCGCGGCCTACGAGCCGGAGGACGTCGCGGCGGGCGACATGGCCGCCGTCGCCTACCCCCACGCGGAGGCCGCCCCGGTGGTCGCGGACCTCCTGGAGCGCGAGGTCCGCGTGGTGGACGTCTCGGCCGACCACCGGCTGCGCGACCCTGCCGCCTACCCCGTCTGGTACGGGTTCGACCACCCGCGCCCGGACCTGCTCGCCGAGGCCGTCTACGGGCTGCCGGAGCGCTACCGCGACGAGATCCGCGGCGCGCGCCTCGTCGCCAACCCCGGGTGCTACCCGGAGGCGGCGATCCTCGGCCTGCTGCCGCTCGCGGGCGAGATCGACGAGGTGGTGATCGACGCCAAGAGCGGCGTGAGCGGGGCCGGGCGCACGCCGACGGCCGCCGTCCACTTCTCCAGCGTCACCGAGAGCGTCGTCGCCTACAAGGTCCACAGCCACCGCCACACGCCGGAGATCGAGCAGGAGCTCGGGCTCCGCGTGACCTTCACGCCGCACCTGGTGCCGGTGGACCGCGGCCTGCTCGCCACCTGCTACGCGCGGCTTCCCGCCGGCGCGCCCCACGAGGACGACCTCCGCGCCCGCTACGCGGAGTTCTACACCGGCCACCCGTTCGTCGAGGTGGTCGAGGAGCCGCCCGGCATGAGGGCCGTCCAGCACACGAACTACTGCCGCATCTGCCCGCTCGTCGACCCGCGCGGCGACCGCGTGACCGTGCTCTCCGTGATCGACAACCTGGGCAAGGGCGCGGCCGGCCAGGCGCTCCAGAACCTCAACCTGATGGCGGGCCGGCCGGAGACCGAGGGCTTGCTCTGACGCTCCGCGTCGAGCGGGAGGACTGGCTCGGCATGCCGGCGGCGCTGGCCGAGCTGCCGGGAGGCGGCGTCGCGACGCCGGCCGGCTTCGAGGCCGCCGGCGTGGCCTGCGGCCTCAAGGCCAGCGGGGCCCTCGACTTCGGGATCCTCGCCAGCCGGCGGCGGGCCACGTCCGCGCTCGTGGACACGGCGAGCGCGCTGCCGGCCGAGTCGGTCGTCTATACGCGCAGCCTCGACCCTGAGCGGCTCCAGGCCGTCGCCGTGAACGCCGGGAACGCGAACGCCGCGACCGGCGAGGCGGGCGTCCGGGACGCGGCGGCGATGGGGGCGGCGGCGGCGCGGGCGATCGGGGCCGAGCAGGGCGAGGTAGCCGTGTGCTCGACCGGGGTCATCGGCGAGCGCTTCGACATGGACCGGGTGCTGATCGGTGCGGCCCGGGCCGGCGCGGCCCTCGCGCCTGAGGGTGGCGGCGACTTCGCAGCGGCCATCTGCACGACCGACCGGGCGCCGAAGACCGGGGCGTGGCGGCTCGACCTTGCCTCCGGCCGGAGCGTCCTGATCGGGGCGGCGGCGAAGGGGGCGGGGATGATCAGCCCGTCCATGGCGACGATGCTCGCCTACGTCACGACCGACGCGGCGATCGACCGCAGGGTGCTCAGCCCGGTCACCCGCCGCGCTGCGGCCGGCTCGTTCAACCGGATCAGCGTCGACGGCCAGATGAGCCCGAGCGACACGCTGATCGTGCTCGCCAACGGCGACGGGGAGCGGCTCGTCGGCGAGGACGCCGACGCCTTCGAAGCCGCGCTCACGGCGATCTGCCGGCGCCTCGCCGTCCAGATCGTCAAGGACGGGGAGGGGGCCGACCACGCCGTGCGGCTGCTGGTGACCGGCGCCCACGACGGCGAGGAGGCCGAGCTGGTCGCGCGGGCGATCGCCGACTCGCCGCTGGTCAAGACCGCCGCCTTCGGCCGCGACCCGAACTGGGGCCGGGTGGCCCAGTCGGTCGGCGCGGCGCTGGCCGGGCGCGGCGGGCAGCCGGTGGTGCTGACGGTCGCCTACGACGGCGTCCCGGCCGGGGACCCCGGGACGGCCGAGGTGCTCGCCCGGGCCGAGTACGAGATGGCGGTCGGGCTCGGCCGTGGCCAGGGCTCGGCCGAGGTCTTCTTCTCGGACCTCACGAGCGCCTACGTCCACCTGAACGCCGCCTACCGCACCTAGTGCTCCACTAGCGGGGCGTTTGCGGGGCTCCTGGTAGCTTCCCGCCCCACCGAAGGGAGCCGAGACGACCAGGACCAACCGCATCCGCCGGCGGGAGGGCATCGAGGAGCGCGTCGGCGTGCTGCTGGAGGCCCTGCCCTACATCCGGGAGTTCAGCGGCGCGACCATCGTCATCAAGTACGGCGGCGCGGCGATGACGACGCCCGAGCTCAAGGCCTCGTTCGCCCGCGACGTCGCCCTGCTCAAGCTCGTGGGGATGAACCCGGTCGTCGTGCACGGGGGCGGCTCGGACATCTCGCGCTTCTCGGACCGGCTCGGGCTCGAGGTGAAGTTCGTGCACGGGCTGCGCGTGACGGACGCCCCCACGATGGAGCTCGTGAAGATGGTGCTGGTCGGCAAGATCAACAAGGAGATCGTCGCCCAGCTCAGGGGCTCCGGCGTCGGGGCGGTCGGGCTCTCGGGCGAGGACGCCGGGCTCATCATCGCCTCCAAGGCCGAGCGGCCTGACGCGGACCTGGGCTTCGTCGGGGACGTGGAGAAGATCGACACCGGCGTGCTGGAGCGCCTCGGGGACTTCGTGCCGGTGGTCGCCTCCGTCGGCGTCGGCCGCGACGGGACGAGCTACAACATCAACGCGGACGCGGTCGCCGGCGCGCTCGCGCGCTCGCTCCGGGCGCGGAAGGTGATCTTCCTGACGGACGTCGAGGGGCTCTACGGGAACGTCGCCGACCCGAGCACGCTGATCAGCGAGTGCGACCTGGCGGAGGTCGAGATGCTTCGGCGGAGCGGCCGCGCCGGCGCGGGCATGATCCCGAAGCTCGAGGCGGTCCGGGACGCCCTGCGCCACGGCGTCGAGGCGGCCCACATCGTCGACGGGCGCGTGCCGCACTCGGTGCTGTTCGAGCTCTTCACCGAGGACGGCATCGGCACCAAGATCACGCAGACGTGATCGACGAGGCGCTGGTCGAGCGGGCCGCGGCGGCGCTCATGCCGACCTACCGGCGCCAGCCGGTGGCCTTCGTGCGCGGCGAGGGCGCGCATCTGTTCGACGCCGAGGGCCGCCGCTACGTCGACTGCATGTCCGGCATCTCGATCGCGAACGTCGGCCACTGCCATCCGGCCGTCGTTGCCGCCATCGCCGAGCAGGCGGCCCGGCTCATCAACACCTCGAACCTCTACTTCAGCGAGCCGCAGGTGGCGCTCGCCGAGTGGATCCGCGACCGCTCGCTCGGCGGCAAAGTGTTCTTCTGCAACTCCGGCGCGGAGGCCAACGAGGCCGCCCTCAAGCTGGCCCGCAAGCGCGGCGGCCCGGACCGGCCCGAGGTCGTCGCGCTGATGGAGGGCTTCCACGGACGCACCTACGGCGCGCTCTCGCTCACGGGGCAGCCCGCCAAGCAGGACCCGTTCCGGCCGCTGGTCCCCGGCGTGCGCCTCGTCGAGCGCGACGACGCGCCTGCGCTCGAGGCGGCCGTCGGGCCGCGGACGGCGGCGATCTTCCTCGAGACGATCCAGGGCGAGATCGGCGTGCGGCCGGTCGACCCGGGCTTCCTGCGGCTGGCGCGCGACCTGGCCGACCGCCACGGGGCGCTGCTCGTGCTCGACGAGATCCAGACCGGCCTCTCGCGCACCGGGCCGCTCTTCTCCTACATGGAGCTCGGCCTCGTGCCGGACGTGATGACGGTCGCGAAGAGCCTGGGCGGCGGCGTCCCGATCGGCGCGGTCGTGACGCGGCCCGAGATCGCCGACACGCTGCAGCCCGGCGACCACGGCTCCACGTTCGCGGGCAGCGCGCTGGCATGCGCGGCCGGACTGGCGGCCTGCGCCGTGCTCGAGGACCCGGCGCTCCAGGCCCACGTCCGCGCGGCCGGCGCCCGCCTGCTCGCCGGCCTCGAGGGCCTCGTCGCCGACGGCCTGGCGACCGAGGCACGCGGGCGCGGGCTCATGTGCGCCATCGACCTGCCCCGACCGCGCGCCGCCGAGGCGGTTGACGCGCTGCTCGCGCGCGGCTACCTCGCCAACGCGACCACCGAGCGGACCATGCGGTTCCTTCCGCCGCTCGTGATCGAGGAGGGGGACCTCGACGGCCTGGTCGCAGCCCTGCGTGAGGTGACGGCGGAGCTCCGCGCGCCCGCGGGCGGCTGAGAGAGGTCCCCGGCCGTCTCAGGCGGCGCGGCGCTCGAAGTCCATGATGACCTCGGTGCCGCTCCCGTTCGAGCGGATCTCGAGGCGCTCGCAGAGGCCCTGCATGATGACCATCCCGCGCCCGCGGAGGGCGTCCGGGGGCGGCGTGGCGATCACTTCCGGCGGGTGCGGGCCACCTGCCCGGCCGGCGTCGGCGACGCGGACGCGGGCCTCGGCGCCGCGCACTCGCACGTCCACCTCCACGAGTGCGCCCGGGTCCGAGCCGTGCTCGACGGCGTTCGCGGCCGCCTCGGCGACCGCGAGGACGACCCGCGCGGCGCTCTGGGCGTCCCAGCCCTCGTCCCCCAGCGCCCGCTGCAGGGCGGCGCGGACGACGCCGAGCGAGACGAGGTCGGCGGGCACGAGCACGATCGACGGGCCGACCGTGGTGGAGGGTGGCGGGACCGGGGTACGTGAGCGTCGAAGCCGAGTGCTCATGTCATGTGTATCGGACGCCGTCCGCCCGGACTTCATTCCCGCCCGATGCGTGTGCTTGCCCGCGACCCGGCAGCGTTGCAAACTCCCGTCGCCGCGTCACCGAACGAAGGTCGCCCGTGCCCGACAGCCGCCCCGACGCCCCCACCGCCCGGTACCTCGCCCGCCCGCACGAGGTCCACCGCGTCGTGCTCCTCTATTCCGGGGGGCTGGACACCTCGGTGATGCTGCGGTGGATCCAGGAGCAGTACGACGCGGAGGTCGTTGCGCTCTGCGTCGATCTCGGCCAGCCGGCCGACGACCTCGAGGCCGTCCGGCGCAAGGCGCTCGACCTCGGCGCGGTCGAGAGCCTCGTCGTCGACGCCAAGGAGGAGTTCGCGCGCGAGTACGTCGCGCCCGCGATCCGTGCGAATGCGCGCTACCAGGGCTCGTACCCGCTGTTCACCGCGCTCGGGCGCCCGCTGCTCGCCAAGCTTGCCTGCGAGGCGGCCCGGGAGCACGGCGCGGACACGATCGCCCACGGGTGCACCGGGAAGGGCAACGACCAGGTGCGGATCGAGGCGACGATCCTGACGCTGGCCCCCGACCTCAAGGTGATCGCGCCGGTCCGGGAGTGGCAGATGGGCCGGGACGAGGAGATCGCCTACGCCCACGAGCACGGCATCCCGGTCTCGTCGAGCGTGGAGCGGCCGTACTCGATCGACGACAACCTCTGGGGACGGTCCAGCGAGGGCGGGGTGATCGAGGACCCGGCGAACCCGGTGCCGGACGACGTCTTCGAGCTCGTGACGCCGCCCTCGCGGGCACCGGACACCCCGGAGGAGATCGTCGTCGGCTTCCGCGACGGCCTGCCGGTGAGCCTCGGCGGCGAGGAGCTGCCCCTGGTCGAGCTCATCCGGCGCGCGGCTGAGGCCGGCTGCCGGAACGGCGTGGGCATCCTCGACAACGTGGAGGACCGCGTCGTGGGCCTCAAGGTGCGCGACATCTACGAGGTGCCGGCCGCGGAGATCCTGCTGACCGCGCACCGCGAGCTCGAGCGCCTGGTCTTCACCGGGAGGCAGAACGCGCTCAAGCCGGTGCTGGAGCTCACCTGGGCCGAGCTGGTCTACGAGGGCATGTGGTACGAGCCGCTGCTCGCGGACCTGAACGTGATGTTCGAGGGCATGAGCCGGCAGGTGGAGGGGGAGGTGACGCTCCGCCTCTACAAGGGCACCGCGAGCGTGGTCAGCCGGCGCTCCCCGTGGGCGCTCTACGACAAGGCCCTCGCCACATTCGACGCCGACCCGACGTTCTCGCAGAACGCGAGCCCCGGGTTCATCGAGCTCTTCAGCCTTCAGAGCCGCATGGCCCACCGCATCGCCCGGGCCCGCGAGGACCGGCGATGAGCAGCCGCCGCGGCGGGCCGCCAGCCCTGCGGGTCGACGGCCGCGAGGCCCCGCCGGTCGCCCGGATCGCGCTCGGGCCACGCGGCATCGGCCTCGCCGAGGCCGAGGCTCCGGAGGGCGCGGAGCTCGCGCCCGGCCCGGTGCTGCGGGTCGCCCGCGGGGTCCCGGCCGCCGGGCACGAGATCGCCGTGGTCGCGGGTGGGCGCCTGGCGCTCGCCGCGGCGCCCGGCGTGGCGCGGACGCTTCGCCTGCCCGACCTCGAGGTGCTCTTCGACCGCCGCCCGCCGGGCCTCGCGCGCGTCCAGGGGGCTGCGCTCGCCAACGCCGGCCTGCTGCTGGACGACGCCGGCTGGCGGGCGGTGGTGCTCCCGAGTCTCGGCGACCTGGCGTCCGACCTCGGTCCCGGGCCGGTGGCCCTGCGGGCCGACGCCCGGCGGATCGCCGTGGTGGCCGGCGGCGAGCTCACCGAGTACGACCTGCCGAGCGGGGAGGCCGCGGTCGAGGGCCTGCCCGTCCCGGACGCGATCGCCTACGCCGACGGCGGGCGCCTGGTCACGGCCCTGGGCGCGACGGTGGGCGCCCCGGCCGCGGACGCCGGCGCCGGCTCGCCGGTGGTGGCGCTCGCGGCCGCTCCCGAGGCGCCGCTCGTGCTGGCCCGCCACGCCGACGGCTCCGCGAGCCTCTGGGACCTCGACGCCGGGGCGCGGGTCGGCGGGTTCGCGCCGCCCATCGACGGCCCGCTCGCGATGAGCCTGAGCCCCGACGGCTCGCTCGCGGCCCTGGGCACGCCCTTCGCCACGCCCGCCGCCGCCTGCGTGGTGCGGGCGCGCGACGGGGCGCTGGTCCGCCGCGTGGAGGACGCCCGGGCCATCGCGTTCACCCCGGCGGGCGGCCTCCTGGTGGGCGGCGAGTGGGGCATGATCGCGCTCGAGCCGCCGGTGGAGGAGACATGAGCTCGATCCGTCCCCGCATGCATCCCGACCTCATCGCCGACGATCCCGGCGCCTGGTCGATCGTCTCGTTCGCGCGCGAGTCCCAGGGAGCGCAGCTGATCGGCCGCGCCGGCCGCCGGCGCCAGACCCCCGGCGCCCTGCTCTCCACGCTGGCCCCGACCGAGATCGGCCGTCCGCTGCCAGGGCTCGACCCATCGCTGGGCGTCGCGGGCGCGGGCCCGATCCGGTTGATCGGCCTGAACCGCGAGGGGGCGCGGCGCCTGTGGTTCGAGGACGGCGGGCGGGCCCTTCGGGGCGTGGCCCCGCGCGTGGTGCGCCGCTGGAGCGTGCCGGATCTCGCCCCCGGCCCGCACGACTACCCGGACCAGGATCCCGCCGAGGCGCTGCCCCAGCCGGCCGCGCCGGCCGCGCTCGCCCAGCCGGTCGAGGGCGAGGTCGTCGCCCCCGGCGGCCGTCTCGTCGCGGCCGCGACCAAGAGCGGGCGGCTGTTCGGCGTCGCGTTCCTGCGGCTCCCGGAGCGTGCGGTCGTGCGGTTCGTCGCCGGGGCCGCCGCGGCGGCCTGGACCGAGGACGGCAGGCTCCTGGCCTTCGGGGGCGACTGGGGGGTGATGCTGGCCGAGCCGGCGCCGGCCGCGGTCAGCTGAGGCCGATCCCGCTCTCGATCAGGGCGACGCAGAACCAGAGCGCGACCACCGCGACGGACGTCGGGAGCACGTACCCGACGGTCAGGTCGCTGTGGGACCGGGCGCGGATCGTCCGCCCCAGCCGGTAGACGGCGGCGCAGGTGACGATGGCGGCGAAGAGGGCCGCGTAGACGAGGCCGGTCGGGGCCGGGTCCGCGTGGAAGACCCGCGTGGCGACCCACCCGGTGAGCAGCACGAGGCCGCCGAGCGAGACGCAGGGGCCCACGATGGGCTTGGTCATGCTGGCCGTGAGCGCGACGATCGCCAGCACGCCCACGATGAGTCCGGCGGGCTGGAGGTCCCTGAGGATGGAGAAGAAGTCGTCCATGCTTCGCTCCGAAGGGGTCGCGCGGCGGCCCGCCCCGCGGCGGTGCCATCCTGGGTATCGGCAGGCGCGGCCCGGAACCTGAGTCCCGGAGAGCGCCATCGTCCGGCCACCAGGGATGGGGGACTCGGCGAGCGGAAGGCCCCGCATCTAGCGTATGTCGGCCCTTGCTGGCGTCCGGGCGGAGGAACTACGCTGGCGTCGTGCCCGCCCCGCAGTTCGCGCACCTCCACGTCCACTCCGACTACTCGATCCTCGACGGGGCGTGCAAGATCCCCCGCCTGCTCGACCGGGTCGAGGAGCTGGGACAGCCGGCCGTCGCGCTGACCGACCACGGCGTGATGAGCGGGGCGGTCGAGCTCTACCGGGAGGCGCGCAAGCGGGGGATCGTCCCGATCGTCGGGCTCGAGGCCTACGTCGTCCCGGACCACCGCCAGCGCCCGGCCCGCGAGAGCCGCGCTCACCTGACGCTGCTCGCGGCGAGCACGACCGGCTACAACAACCTGATCAGGCTCTGCTCGGCCGGCTACCTCGAGGGCTACCACCGCAAGCCGCGCATCGACCACGAGCTGATGGCCCGCCACGCCGACGGCATCGTCGTGCTGTCCGGGTGCCTGTCCGGGACGATCTGCTCCCACCTCGAGCGGGACGACCTCGGGGCCGCGCGCGAGGAGCTCGACCGGCTCTGCCAGATCTTCGGGCCCGAGGACGTGTACCTGGAGCTGCAGGACTCGGGCATCGAGCTCCAGCGCCGGGTCAACGGCCACCTCGTGCGCCTGGCCGGGGAAACCGGTCGGACGCTGGTCGCGACCGGCGACGTCCACTACGTGTGCCACGACGACGCCGACGCGCACGAGGCGCTGCTCGCGATCCAGACCCGCGACCTGCTGTCGAACCCAAACCGCTTCCGGTTCGACACGAAGGAGTTCTTCCTCAAGTCCGGCGAGGAGATGCTCCGCTCGCTCCCTGAGCACCCGGAGGCCCTGGCGGCCAGCATCGAGATCGCCGGGCGCTGCGGCGAGCTCGAGCTCCCGCTCGGCGACCCGCGCCTGCCGCGCTTCCCGGTGCCCGGCGGCGAGGCCCCCGGCCCCTACCTGGAGCGCCTCTGCCGGGAGGGGCTCGCACGCCGCTACGGCGACAGCCCGCCGCCCGAGGCCGAGGATCGCCTTCGGTTCGAGCTGGACACGATCGAGGAGATGGGCTTCTCGAGCTACTTCCTGATCGTCTGGGACTACGTGCGCTGGGCGCGCGAGCACGGCATCTCCGTCGGCCCGGGCCGCGGGTCGGCGGCCGGGTCGCTGGTGGCCTTCGCGCTCACGGTCACGGACCTCGACCCGCTCGAGCACGGCCTGCTCTTCGAGCGCTTCCTGAACCCCGGCAGGCGGAGCCTCCCCGACATCGACACGGACTTCTCGGTGCGCGGGCGCGACGCGGTGGTGCGCTACGTGACCGAGAAGTACGGCGAGGCGGCCGTGGCGCGCATCGGCACCTTCGGCAAGCTCCTCGCCCGCGCGGTGGTGCGCGACGCCGGCCGCGTGCTGGGGCACAGCTACGGCGCCGTCGACCGCATCGCCAAGCTCGTCCCCGAGCGGCCCATCGGGATCCGCCTGGAGGACGCCCTGAAACCGGGAACCGAGCTCGCGGGGGCCTACGAGGCCGACGAGATCGCCCGGGAGATCATCGACACGGCCCGCCCGCTCGAGGGGCTGGTGCGCAACGAGGGCGTGCACGCGGCCGGCGTGGTGATCGCCCCCGGCGCCGTGACGGACTTCCTGCCCGTGCGCGTGGACGACGAGGGCGACGTGGTCACCCAGCTGCCGGACCACGACGTCGAGAGCCTCGGCCTGCTCAAGATGGACTTCCTCGGCCTTCGGAACCTCGATGTGATCGAGGACTGCGTGCGGCTGGTCGCGGACGGCGCCGGCGAGCGCATCGACATCGAGGGCGTGCCGCTCGACGACCCGTCCACCTACCGGATGCTCGCCCGCGGCGACGGGCTCGGGGTCTTCCAGTTCGAGTCGAGCGGCATGCGCGAGGCCCTCCGCGACGTCGGGCCCACGGAGTTCGCCGACCTCATCGCGCTCGTCGCGCTCTACCGGCCCGGGCCGATGGCGTTCATCTCGACCTATGCCCGCAACAAGCGCTCGCCGGCGTCCGTCTCGTTCGACGACCCCCGTCTGGAGCCGATCATCGGCCCGACCTACGCGGTGGCCGTCTACCAGGAGCAGCTCATGGCGATCGCCCGGGAGATCGCCGGGTTCTCGCCCTCGCGCGCGGACGACCTGCGCAAGGCCGTCTCCAAGAAGGACAAGGTGCTCATGGCCTCGCTCGAGGCCGAGTTCGTGAGCGGCTGCCTGGCGACCGGCACCCGGCCGGAGCTCGCGGCGCGCCTGTGGAGCCTCTGCGAGGCGGCCGGCGACTACTCGTTCAACAAGAGCCACGCCGCCTGCTACGCCCTGCTCGCCTACCGGACGGCGTACCTCAAGGCCAACTGGCCGGCCCACTACATGGCCGCGCTCCTGTCCTCGGTGATGGACACCAAGGACCGCGTGCCGTTCTACGTGGCGGCCTGCGCCGAGATGGGCATCGCGGCGCTGCCCCCGGACGTCAACGAGAGCGGCGCGGACTTCGCGGTCACCGGCGAGCACGAGATCCGCTTCGGGCTCTCGGCCGTCAAGGGGGTCGGCGACAACGCCGTCGCCGCCATCCTCGCGGCCCGCGCCGAGGACGGCCCGTTCGCCTCGATCTGGGACTTCTGCCGGCGCGTGGACCAGGCCCAGGTCAACAAGCGCGCCCTCGAGAGCCTCATCCGCGGCGGCGCCCTCGACTCGACCGGCGCGAGCCGGCTCGGGATGCTCGAGGTGCTCGCCCAGGCCATCGGGCAGGCCGCGCGGCGGCGGAGCGACGAGGCGGCCGGGCAGGAGTCGCTGTTCGGCCTGATCCCGGACGGCGCCCAGATCGACGTCGACCCGCCGGTCACCGGCGCGGAGATGCCGCGCGACGAGCTCCTGGCGGGGGAGAAGGAGGCGCTCGGCCTCTACGTCTCGAGCCACCCGCTGCGCGACTGCCGCCGCCAGCTGGCGCGGATGACCACCTGCGGCCTGGGCTCCATGGCGGACCGCGGCGACGGCGAGGTGGTGACGATCGGCGGCATCGTCGGCGCGATCAAGCCGGTGACGACAAGGCGGGGCGAGCAGATGCTCTTCGTCCGCCTCGACGACCTCGAGGGCCAGGTCGATCTGGTGGTCGTCCCGACGGTGCTGCCCGAGGTGCGCGACCACCTGTTCGTGGACGCGCTGGTCGTGGTCCAGGGGCGGGTGGACCAGAAGTCCGAGGGGGAGACGAAGGTGGTCGTGCGCGACGTCCGCCGGTTCACCCCGGACCCCACGGCGGAGGAGGAGCGCCTGCTCGTGCGGGTCGACGCGGCGAAGGTCGCGGCCGAGCACCTCGGACGCCTCAAGCAGCTCCTCGCCGACCACCGCGGCGAGGCGCCGGTGATCCTCGAGATGCGCACGTCCGAGGGCCCCGTGCGCCTGCGGTTCGGCGCCGAGTTCCGGGTGGACCCGGGCGACTCGAGCCTGGTCGCGAGCCTCAAGACGCTCTTCGGCGAGCGCGCCGTCGCCTGATGCCGGGCGGGCGTGGGACGGGTTGGACGGGGGGCACGGCGCTTCCCTAACATCCGCGCGATGCCCTCCTCGACCAGGACCTCCGCCGAGGCCGCGGCGTGCCGCCGCTGCGCCGTCTGGTGCGACAAGGTCGTCTACCCGAGCGGCTGCGTGGAGTCCGGCTGCCCGAACCTCTATTCCTACGAGGACCAGGGGCGGACGTTCGTCGGCTGCCTCGAGCGGGTGTTCCGGGTCGAGATCGACCTCGGCGCCATCATGCGGGCCGAGGCGCGCCGGCCGGGCTTCGGCGCCCTGCGGGCCATGCGCGAGCCGCTCAGGATCTGCAGGGTGGACGTGGAGCCGGCGTTCGAGCACCGCGCCTGCGGGGCCTGCGTCAACCCGGACTTCCTGCTCTCGGGCACGCGCCACCCGCTGCGGGTGAGCGCGGCCCGGCCCGGCTCCGCCGCGTAGGCGCCGGAGCCCCCGCGGCCGGGGGCGGCGGGGCTACACTCGGCTGGCGGTGGGCGAGCCGGCCGACACGAGGAGCGCCCTGGCCGCGGCGCCGGCCGATTTGGAGGCGCTGGCGGCGGCCGAGCGGCGCGTGCTGTGGCTCGCGACGCGCATCGTGGACCACGCGAACCGGTCCTGGAAGGGCGAGGCCGGGCTCAAGGTCGGCGGCCACCAGGCCTCCTCGGCCTCGCTCGTCAGCATCATGACGGCCCTCTACCTCCAGGACCTGGGCGCCGCCGACCAGGTCGCGGTGAAGCCCCACGCCTCCCCGGTGCTGCATGCGATCGAGTACCTGCTCGGGCGCCTGCCGGCCGGGTACCTCACGCGCCTGCGCGACTTCGGTGGGCTCCAGGCCTACCCCTCCCGCACCAAGGACCCGTTCCCGGTGGACTTCTCCACCGGCTCGGTCGGCCTCGGCGCGGCTGCGCCGCTCTTCGGCGCGCTCGCCGAGCGCTACGTCGCCGCCCACTTCGGCCCGGGCGACGGCGGCCGGTTCATCTCGCTGGTCGGCGACGCCGAGCTCGACGAGGGCAACGTCTGGGAGGCGGTGGTTGAGCCCGCGACCAGCGGCCTCGGCGACGTGCTCTGGATCGTCGACCTCAACCGCCAGAGCCTCGACCGGGTGGTGCCCGTGATCAAGGCCCGCCAGCTCGAGCTCCAGTTCGAGGCCAGCGGCTGGCAGGTCATCGAGCTCAAGTACGGCCGCCGCCTGCGCGCGGCCTTCGAGGCCGAGGGCGGCGACCTGCTGCGCAAGCGGATCGACGAGATGCCGAACCAGGTCTACCAGGCGCTCTTCGGCGCGAGCGAGGAGGCCGTGCGGGAGGCGCTCCTCGACGGGCTCGGGACCACGCGCCGGCGGCGGCTGACCAAGCTGCTCGACGCGCACGAGGGCGAGGTGGGGGCGCTGGTCGCCGACCTCGGCGGCCACGACCTGGCCGACATCCTCGACGCCCTCGACACGGCGCGGGCGGAGCCGGACCGGCCCGCAATCATCTTCGCGTACACGATCAAGGGCTACGGCCTGCCGATCGCCGGGCGGCGGCTGAACCACTCCGCGCTGCTCTCGTCGGCGCAGGTCGACGCCCTCCGGGCCGAGCTCGGCCTGCCGGAGGGCGGCGACTGGGAGCGCCCGGACCCGGCGAGCCCAGAGGGGCGCCTCGTCGCGCGCGCGGCCGCCCGGCTGGCGCGGCCGGACCCGCCGCCCCGTGAGCCGGTCCCCGTGCCGGCGGCGATCTCGGAGCGGGACGTGGCGCGGGCCTCGACGCAGTCCCACTTCGGCCGCACGCTGGCCGCGCTCGCCGACATCCAGGACGTGGGCGAGCACCTCGTGACGGTCTCCCCGGACGTCTCCGTCTCGACCAACCTGGGCTCGTGGATCAACAAGGCGGGCGTCTTCGGGACGGACGGCGGCCTCGTCGTCGAGGAGGCGGACGGCGGCCAGGTGGCGTGGCGGGTCTCGCCGGAGGGCCGCCACATCGAGCTCGGCATCTCGGAGATGAACCTCTTCCTGCTGCTCGGTCAGCTGGCACGGGCGCGGGAGCCGCTGCTGCCGGTCGGGACGCTCTACGACCCGTTCGTCCTGCGCGGGCTCGAGGGCCTCATCTACTCCGTCTACCAGGGTGGGCGCTTCGTGGTGGTGGGGACGCCCTCCGGCGTGAGCCTCTCCCGCGAGGGCGGCGCCCATCAGTCCACGATCACGCCCGGCGTGGGCATGGAGCTTCCCGGGCTGGTGTACGCGGAGCCCTGCTACGGGCGCGAGCTCGAGTGGTTCCTGCTCGACGGCCTGCGCCGCATCGGGCAGCAGGACGGCGAGGCCCTGTACCTGCGGCTCTCGACGAAGCCGGTCGACCAGGCGCCGTTCGCGGCGGTGGCGAAGCGGCGGGGCGACGAGGCGCTGCGGTCGGACGTGCTCGCCGGCGGGTTCTGGCTGCGCGAGGTCGGCGACGGGCGTCCCGCCGTCGTGCTCGTGACCTGCGGCGCGGTGGTGCCCGAGGTGCTGGCGGCGGCCGACCTCCTGGCCGAGGAGGGCGTTGCGGCCGGGGTGCTGGCCGCGACCTCCGCCGACCGCCTCTACCGCGGCTGGCGCGCCGCGCGCCGCGAGCGCGCCGACCCGCGGGCCGGCGCGGCCGTCTCCCACCTCGAGCGCCTCGTGCCCGAGGAGCTGCGCGGCCTTCCCGCCGTCACCGCGATCGACGGCGCCTCCCATGCGCTCGCCGCGCTCGGCGCCTGCCTGGGAATGCGCACGATGCCGGTCGGCGTGGACGCGTTCGGGCAGTCCGGCAGCCAGCCGGCCCTCTACCGGGCGCACGGCATCGACGCCGAGGGCATCGCCGAGAGCGCGCTGGTCGCGATGGCGGGCTGACGGCACGCCGCTAGGATCGGACGCGATGCCCGATCCGGCGGGGTCCAGGGACCACCTCCTGTCACAGGCGGCGGCGCAGGCGGTCGCCGAGCTCCCCGAGGACGCCGGCGCCGTGAGCGCCGAGCGCCTGCTCGCGCGCTACTACCGCCACGCGCCGGCCGACGACCTGGCCGACCGGCCGCCCGAGGCGCTGGCCGGCGCCGCCTTCTCGCACCTGCGGCTCGCCGCGCGCCGGGCGCCGGGGCGGGCCACGGTCCGCGTGCACACCCCCACGCGCGACGCGGACGGCTGGGACGCCCACGGTACCGCCGTCGAGGTCGTCACCGACGACATGCCGTTCATCGTCGACTCGGTGACGGCCTGCCTCACCGGGGCCGGGCACGCGATCCGGTTGCTCGTCCACCCGGTGATGGCGGTGCGTCGCGACGGCGAGGGGCGGCTGCTCGAGCTCCTCGACGGGGAGCCGGGCGAGCAGCCCGCGGGTGCGCTGGCCGAGTCGTGGCTGCGGGTCGAAATCGAGCCGCAGCCGGACGGCGAGGCGACCAAGCGCATCGCGCGGCAGCTCACCGGCGTGCTGGAGGACGTCCGGCGCGCGGTGGACGACTGGGGCGCCATGCGGGCCGCGGCGCTCCGTGCGGCCGACACGCTCGAGCGCGACCTCCCGAAGTCCGCCGCAAAGGAGGCCGGCGAGGCGCGCGACCTCCTCAGGTGGCTCGCCGTGGACCGCTTCACCTTCCTCGGGTCGCGCGAGTACACGGTGTCGGACGGCGCGATGGTCCCCGTCCCCGGGAGCGGCCTCGGCATCCTCCGGCCGGAGCCCGCCGGCGGGGCGCTCGAATGGTCGGCCGAGGAGGGGCGGGCGCGCGCCGGCATCGCCCGCCCCCTGGTCGTCACGCGGTCCGAGGCGGTGTCCACCGTGCGCGAGCGGGCGCGCCTCGACGACCTCGCCGTGACGCGCTTCGGCCCCGACGGCGCGCCGGCCGGTGCGCTTCGGATCGTCGGCCTCATGACGGCCGCCGCCGCGGCTGAGCCCGTCGCCCG
Source organism: Miltoncostaeaceae bacterium (assembly GCA_035259345.1). Taxonomy (GTDB): domain Bacteria; phylum Actinomycetota; class Thermoleophilia; order Miltoncostaeales; family Miltoncostaeaceae; genus DATFWK01. Next base: position 16,271 of record DATFWK010000014.1, read on the forward strand.
GGTGCCGCTCCTGCGCCGGCGCGCGGCGGAGGTGGTCAAGCGCTGCGGCTTCGCGGCCCGAGGGCACGACGCGCGCGAGCTCGCCGAGCTGCTCGAGGCCTATCCCCGCGACGAGCTCTTCCAGGCCTCGGGGGACGAGGCCTATGCCGCCCTCATGCCGGTCGTCGGCCTTGCCGAGCGCCGCCAGCTGCGGGCGCATCTGCGCCGGGACGAGCTGGGGCGCTTCTGGTCAGCCGTGATCTGGTTCCCGCGCGATCGCTTCACGACGTTCGCCCGCCGTCGCATGGAGCGCATCCTGCGGGAGGCCACCGGCGCCGTCAGCGTCGACCACGCCTCGCGCGTCACCGACGCGCCGCTGGCGCGCGTCCACCTCGTGGCCTGGACGGCTCCGGGGACGGCCCCCGCCGACCTCGACGTCCCGGCCCTGCAGCGCCGGCTGGCCGCCGCGACCCGCTCCTGGGCCGACGACCTGGCCGACGCGCTCGTGGACGCACTGGGCGGGGAGGCCGCGGCCCTGGCCCTGGCCAGGTGGGGGGACGCCTTCCCAGAGGCCTACAAGGAGGACTTCCCGGCGCGGTCGGCGGTGGGCGACATCGCGGCGCTTGCGGCGCTTGGCGGCGAGGGGGAGATCGGGACCAACCTCTACGACCCCGCGGGCGCGCTCCCGGGCGAGCGGCGCCTCAAGGTCTACCGCCTCGGCCCGGCGATCCCGCTGTCGCAGATCCTGCCGCTGCTCGAGCGCATGCGTCTCGAGGTGATCGACGAGCGCCCCTACGAGCTCTTCCCGGCCGAGGGGCCGCCGGCGTGGATCTACGACTTCGGCCTGCGCTTCGAGGGCACCCCCGCCATGTCCGGGCCCGCAGCCAAGGCTCGCTTCGAGGAGGCCTTCGCCGCCGTGTGGCGTGGCATCGCCGACGCGGACGGGTTCGCCGCGCTGGTGCCCTACGCGGGGCTGGACTGGCGCCGGGCCATGGTGCTGGGCGCCTACGCCCGGCACATGCGCCAGTCCGGGTCGGCGTACGGTCACGGTTACGTGCGCGACTGCCTGGTCGCGAACCCGACCGTCGCCGTGTCCCTGATCCGGCTGTTCGAGGCGCGGCTCGACCCGGACGAGGCGGACCCGGCGCGCGAGGAGGCCTTCGCCGCCGGCATCGAGCGGGCGCTGCGCGACGTGCCCAGCCTCGACCACGACCGCATCCTGCGCTCGCTCGCCGCGCGCATCCGCGCCACCGTGCGCACGGACTTCTTCCGGGACCGGCCGGCCGGCGAGGCGGCCGGGACCCTGGTGCTCAAGATCGACCCGCGGGCCATCCCGGACGTCCCGGAGCCGCGCCCGGCCGTCGAGACCTGGGTCTTCTCGCCGAGGGTCGAGGGCGTGCACCTGCGCTTCGGGCCGATCGCGCGCGGGGGCATCCGGTGGTCCGAGCGGCCGGAGGACCTGCGCACCGAGGTGCTCGGCCTCGTGAAGGCCCAGTCGGTGAAGAACGCGGTGATCGTGCCGGTGGGCGGCAAGGGCGG
>DATFWK010000015.1:0-3500 GCA_035259345.1 Miltoncostaeaceae bacterium
CAGCCGAGCCCATCGGCGTGCTGGCCGGGACGGTGGCCGATCACGATGTCGCCGCACTCCGCCGAGCCGTAGCCGTCGAGGAGCGCCGTGCCGGTGGTCTTCCACAGCCGCTGGGCGACCGAGGCCGCAAGCGGCTCACCCGATGCCACGGCGTGGCGCAAGCGGGCGATCGGGGCGGCGTGCTCGGGGCGTCGCTCGAGGAAGGCGGCGATCTGCGCCCAGAGCGTGGGGACCGCCGACAGGACGGTGACACCGCCGCTCGCGACGGCCGCGATGATCGAGCGAGGGGTCGGTCGCCGGGCGGACAGGACGACGCAGGCCCCCGACGCCAGCGGCCGCAGGATGCCGATGAACAGGCCGAGCGCGCTGAATCCCGCCGACGCCGAGAGGACCCGGTCGTCGGGGCCGACGGCGAGGACGCTCCGCACGTACCCGGGCCGGACGGACGGTCCGTGTGCGTGCATGACGCCCTTGGGCCGGCCGGTGCTGCCCGATGTGGCGATCAGGAACGCGCAGTCGTCGCCGGCGACGGGGGCGACCGCCGCGCGCGAGCCGCGGTCCAGCTCCCTGGGGTGAATGAGCACGGCCGGTGCCGGCACGGCGCGATCGGTCACGACGGCGGCGATTCCGACCTCCTCGAGGTACGCGCCGATCGCGCGCCCGGGCCCGTCCGGATCGACGGGAACGGCGATCCCGCCCGCGTGGACGATGCCGAGGAAGGCCTGCAGCCAGGCTCGGCCGGGCGGCAGCGCGATCGCGACGCGATCCCCGTGCTCCAGCCCGCGGGCGCGCAGCGCCCCGGCGGCACGGGCGGTCGCGGACTCAAGCTCGGATGCCGTCCAGGCCCCGGCGTCATCGACGACGGCGACGCGCTGGGTCGACAACCCGCCGGCGCGCTGAGCCGCGATGAGGGCAGCGGCCAGGTTGGCCTCGGCGCCCGCCGAGGCCTGCGGTGCATTCGGCAGTGGCGAAACGATGGTCGACATCTGCACGAGAGGAGGCCAACGGCCCGCGCCCTGATACCGCTCGCGCTGGCGCGTCAGGTATGAGTGGGGCATGGCTGCCAGCCGCACCGCCGTCCTCGTCTGCCAGGGCCGCGCCGTCGCGAACGGCCGGCTCGGCGGGTTCGTGGACCCCACGGCCGCGCGGCTGCTCCGGCCGCCCGAGCTCGCGGTCGTCGAGCGGATCCGCGCCGGCGCCCGACCGCAAGGGTGGCGGGGGCTCCTCCCCTACGAGCTGGTGCTCGCCACCGCCGAGCTCATGGCCGCCCGCTCGCTAGCCATCGACGCGGCTGCCGCCGAGGCGGACGCGCCGCAGCTCGTGATTCTGGGCGCCGGTCTCGACGGGCGGGCCTGGCGCCTGCCCTGGCTGGATCGGGTCGCCGTCTTCGAGGTGGACCTGCCCGCCTCGCAGGCGGACAAGCGCGAGCGGGTCGGTGACCTCCGCCCGACGGCCGGCCGGCTCGCGTTCGTCGCGGTCGACCTCGCGCGTGGCCGCCTCGACGCCGCCCTCGAGGACGCCGGCCACGACCGGACGCTCGCCACGACGTGGATCTGGGAGGGCGTTGTGCCCTACATGTCTGGGCCCGACGTGGCCGCGACCCTGGGCGTGGTCGCGTTCCGGTCCGCGCCCGGCAGCCGGCTGGTGGTGAGCTACCAGTCGCCGTCCGTGGGCATCGGGGCGGGCCGCCTGCTCATGCGTGCGCTCATGCGGCTCGGCGGCGAGGCCGACCCGCTCGCGGACGAGCCGTGGCGGTCATCGTGGCGCGCCGGCGAGATGGCCCAGCTCCTGGGCCGCCACCGCTTCGCCGTCGTCAGCGACGAGGACCTGCTGACCGTCGCCGAGCGCTACGCCATCCCGGCGCGCCGGGGGAGGTCCCTCGCGAAAGGGCGCGTGGCCGTCGCCGACTTCAGAACCTGATCGACCTTGCCGCCTCATGCCGCGAGCAGCCGCAGGATCGCGCCGACGTCCCCTCCCTCGAACGCGTCCACGATGCGCTCGACCGCACGTCGCATGCGAACGTCGTTGAGCGAGCGGAGGGTGGACTGCCGGGGCGCCTCGGGCCGGCGCTGTCGGAGCGTCTCGCGGGCGCGCTGGAGCGAGCTGTTGGTGGCGGCAACGGTGGAGCCCAGGATCGCGGCGACCTCCTTGGCCGAAAAGCCGAGAGCCTCCCGCAGCAGCAGCACGGCGCGCTGCCGCTCCGGCAGGAGCTCGAGAGCGACGACCACAGCCTGCTGGAAGGCTTCCCGCTCCTCATAGCGATCCTCCGGCAGCGCCCAGCCGCCCGCGACCGCCATTCTGTCGTCGACGTAGGGCTCGAGGACGACCGGCCCTCGCAGATGCTCCCTCGGGCGCTGCCGTCCCGGCTCGATCGGCGACCCGGTGGAGAGGGCCGGAAGCTGTCTCGGACGCCGGCCGAGCGCGTCGAGGCAGACGTTGGTGGCGATCCTGCGAAGCCAGGTTCCCAGCGTGCTTCGCCCCTCGTAGCGGGGCAGCGCCTGCCAGGCCCTGACCATCGTCTCCTGAAGGGCATCCTCGGCGTCGTGAAACGAGCCCAGCAGCCGCTGGCACTGGGTGTGGAGGGCCGCCCGGTGCCCCTCGACCAGGCGCCGGAATGCCTCCTCGTCGCCCTCCCGAGCGGCTGCCAGCAACGCTTGCTGACCGGCGAGTCGGGCTGCGGCGGCGCTGGACATGCACTCGATGGTGCTGTTGCGGGGCCGCGCCTCGCGTCGTGGGCTCCCCCCAGACCTATCCCCAGTGTTTCTTCGAAACCCCCGGTCCCCGGCCGGGGCGGTCGATGAGAATCGGCCTGTGGCGGGGTCAGTAGCGCCGCGACGCAACCTTCGGAGAGGGAGGCCGGGATGGCGGAGTACGTGCAGCTCGGGCCCGTGCGGACCTGGTACGACGATCACGGAGACGGGGAGCCGCTGGTGCTCCTCCACGGTGGCCTCGTGGACGCGCGGTTCTTCGCGCCGAACCTCGAGGCGCTGGCCCAGGGGTTCCACGTCTATACGCCGGAGCGGCGTGGCCACGGGCATACGCCAGACGTCGAGGGGCCGATCACGTACCAGCTGATGGCGGATGACACGATCGCCTTTCTCGATGCGGTCATCGGCCGCCCCGCCGACCTCGTCGGACATAGCGATGGCGCGGTCGTCGCCATGCTGGTGGCGATGCAGCGCCCCGAGCTCGTCCGGCGGCTGGTCATGATCAGCGGCGGGTTCGACAAGTCCGGCGAGGCGCTGCCGGACTTCGGCTTGGACGTGGATCAGGTCGTCGAGTTCCTCGGCCAGGCCTATGGAGAGGTGTCACCCGACGGTGAGGCGCACTTCCCCGCGGTGGCGGCAAAGATCGCCGAGATGGCCAGGCGCGAGCCCAGGATGGCGGCTTCCGAGCTGGCACGCATCCCTCAGCGTGCCCTCGTGATGTTCGCGGACGACGACCTCATGACGCTCGGCCATGCGGTCGAAATGTACGACGCGTTGCCCAGCGGAGAGCTG
>DATFWK010000016.1:0-3647 GCA_035259345.1 Miltoncostaeaceae bacterium
TCGGCCTTCCCGCCGGGCTCGTGCTGGTCCACGGGATCGCCGCGCGGGGCAAGGACGATCCGCTCATCCAGCGAGGCGCGGCGCTCCTCGCCCGCGCCGGCTGGGCCGTCGCGGTGCCCACCGTACCGGGGCTGACCGTGCTGCGCCTCCGGCCGGAGGACGCCGACGCCGTCGTCCTGGCGGCGTCAGCGCTGCTCGACGCGGGGTACCATCCGGCGGCCCTGCTCGCCATCAGCCTCGGCGCCGGCCCCGCGATCTCCGCCGCCGCCGCGCCCGAGCTGGCGCCGCACGTCTCGGCCGTCCTCGCCGTCGGCGGCTACGCATCATCTCGCGAGCTGCTCCGCTATACCCTCACCGGCGCCTTCGCCTTCGCGGGCGTGTCGGGCCGGCGCGCGGTCAGCGAGGCGGGCATCCGGGAGTTCGCCGCGGCCAACCGCGACCTGATGGGCGCCGAGGGTCGGGCGCTCGTCGCCAATCGCGATCCGGCGCGGGTCGACGCCCTCGTGGCCGGCCTCCCCGGGGACACGCGGAGCCTCCTCGACGCGCTCTCCCCCGAGCTGGCCGTCACCCGCGTCCGGGCGCCGCTGTTCCTGATCCACGGCCGCCAGGACGCGGTCGTGCCCTACACCGAGAGCTTGCGGCTCGAGCGGGCGGCGCGGACGGCGGGGCGCCGCGCGCGGGTCGCCGTGGTCGGAGCGGTGGGGCACGTCGATCCGGCGGAGCAAGCGAGCTGGGCGGAGCTGGCCCGGTGCTGGGCCGCCTTCTACGCCTTCCGGGTCACCGCGGCGGCCTCGCGCTGACGCGCGGGGGCCGTCCTACTTCGGCCGTCCCAGCCCCATCAGCTCCATGGCCTCGCGCACCGGCTGGTAGTCGGCGTCCGACGCCTCGATGAAGCCGTCGATGTCGTAGATCGGCTTCAGCACCGCGGCGTGCTCGGGGGTCTTCATGGCGAGCAGCGCGCGCTTCAGCTTGGCGAGTGCCTCCGGGGGCAGGCCGGGCCGCGCGCAGATGCCCGCCTCCGGGATCTCCGGCGTCTCCGCGACGAAGGCGAGCTGGTTGATCAGCGCGCTGTCCTTCAGATGGACCTGCGGCGCATTGTCGAAGGTGGCCGCGGCGTCCACGCGCCCGTAGAGGACCGATCGGAGAGCGGCGTCGTGGGTACCGGCGAACAGCGCTTCCTTGAAGAACGTCTTCGGGTCGCGGTCGCGCACCAGCCCGCGCTTCATCAGGAGCACCATCGGATAGATGTAGCCGGAGCTCGACGCGGGATCGACGAAGGCCACCGTCTTGCCCCGCAGGTCCTCGAGCTTCTGGATCCCGCTCCCCTTCTTGACGTAGAGCCGCGAGGTATAGGACGTCCGCGACTGCCAGACGTCCCGCACCAGGATTTGACAGCCCGCCTCGCGGTTGGCGAGCACGTAGCCCACCGGGTGGACGAAGGCCAGGTCCACCCGCCGGCTCCTCACCGCCTCGACCACGCCGGCGTAGTCCGACGCGACCTGGGCGCGGATGGGAATGCCCGACAGGCGCGTCAGCGCCTTGGCGAAGGCGTCGGCCGCCTCCTGGAGCGCGGTCGGATCGCGTGACGGGGTGAACGCGATGGTGAGGGTCGGCTCGGCGGCCCGGGCGAGGGGCGCGACCAGGGTGAGTCCACAGGCGGCGATGGCCAGCGCCCGCCACACGATTCGCCGCCTCCCCACGGATCGGCCGGGTCCGGCTACTGGGGGACCCGGCGAAGGCTGAGCGCCATCCGGAGCAGGCCGGTGGCCGCGCCGTGCAGCTCGTCGCCGTTGGCCTCGAGCTTTCCCTCGAGGACGCCGGCGGGCTGCTTGAAGGTGAAGACGTTCCCCACGACCTGCCCCTCGATCCGGCCGTCGGTGGCGGAGATCGCCGTCACCCCGGTGATCGTGACCTGGCCGTTCACCGTCGTCGCGCTCTGCTTCAGCTCGAGCTGGATCTGCCCGTGGCCGACGCCGCTGCCGGCGTCCCAGGTGCCGTCCCAGAAGCCGCTGACGTCGGCGACGCCGGGCGGCACCGGCTCGCCGTGGATCAGCGTGCACCCCGCGATCAGGAGGACCAGGACCAGCCGGGTTCCGGCCGGCCAGAGCGCTCGGGGCATCCCCGGTCGTCCGTGAGCGATCAGGCGGGGCCGCCGCCCGCCATCGAGGGCCCCGGGGGCAGCACGTCGCCGAGCATGCCGGGGCGCGCGACGGCGTGGCGATCTCGCGGGCGGATGCCCCACGCGGCGAGGCGGGCGATCAGCGTGTTGCGGTGCACGCCGAGACTCCGCGCCGCGCGGCTCTGGTTCCAGTCCTCGCGCTCGAGGGCTCGCAGCACGTAGGCCTGCTCGAAGCGCTCGCGCGCCTCCTTGAGGGGCAGCGGCGAGGGCTCGGCCACCCCGCGGGCCTGCCCCACCTCGTGCATGGCGAGGTCGAGCGGGAGGTCCTCGAGCCGGATGATCGGACGGGTGGCCAGCGCCACGCTGCGCTCGATGATGTTCTCGAGCTCGCGCACGTTGCCTGGCCAGTCGTAGGCCTGGAGCGCGGGCAGGGCGCTCGGCGAGATGTCCCGGATCTCCTTCTTGAACTCGCGGGAGTACTTCTTCACGAAGTGATCGACCAGGAGGGGGATGTCCTCCTTGCGGTCGCGCAGGGGCGGCACGCCGAGGGGCACCACGTTGAGCCGGTAGAAGAGATCCTCGCGAAAGGCGCGATCGCGCACCGCCTGGCGCAGGTCGATGTTCGTCGCGGCGATCACCCGCACGTCCACCGGGATCGTCCGGGTGCCGCCGAGCCGCTCGACCTCTCGCTGCTGCAGCGCGCGCAGGAGCTTGGCCTGCAGGTCGATGCGCAGGCTGCCGACCTCGTCGAGGAACAGCGTGCCCCCGTGGGCCAGCTCGAACTTTCCGGGCTTGCGCGTGTGGGCGCCGGTGAACGCCCCGCGCTCGTGGCCGAACAGCTCGGACTCGAGCAGGGTGTCGGGGATGGCGGCGAGGTTCACCGCGACGAACGGCTGGTCGCGGCGCGGGCTCTGCCGGTGGATGGCCCGCGCGACGAGCTCCTTGCCGGTGCCGCTCTCCGCGGTGACGAGCACGGTGACGTGGGTCGGGGCGACCTGGGCGATGGTCTCGTAGAGGCGGACCATGCGCGGGTGGCGCCCGACCAGCTCGTCGAACCCGTGGGCGCGATCGAACTCCGAGCGCAGGTAGCGCACCTCGCGCTCGAGCAGCCGGTGCTGGGCGGCCTGCCGCACCAGGTGCAGGATCTCGTCGGTCTCGAAGGGCTTGATGACGTAGTCGTAGGCGCCGGCCTTGATGGCCTCGACCGCCGTGCGCACCTGCGGCACCGCGGTCATCAGGATCACCGCGATCGACTCGCCGAGGGCGAGGATCCGCGGGAGCACCGCCGGGCCCGGCTCGCCGGGCATGCGCACGTCGAGGAGGGCCACGTCGATCCGACGGCCCTGCACGATGGACAGCGCGGCGGCCCCGTCGGGCGCCTCCAGCACCTCGAAGTCGTCGCGGAGGATCAGCCGGAGGGACTCGCGGACCCCGGCCTCGTCGTCGATGACGAGCACGACCGGCCGCGAGCCGTAGGCACGGCGGCCGGCGGGCTCGCCGCCGCCCTCGTCAGCGCTTGGGCTCGGGT
>DATFWK010000017.1:0-8565 GCA_035259345.1 Miltoncostaeaceae bacterium
GCGGACGGCCCGGGGCCCGGGCCCGACGGCCACGATGCCGCCGAGGATGCACGCGGCCGCGTTGTCCGCGTGGCCCTCGAGCGCGGCGGCCCGGCGCAGGAGGTCGTCCGGCGACCAGCGGTGGCCGCCGAGGGCGTTCGCCGCAACCAGGCCGGCGCAGATCGCGGCCGCCGACGAGCCGAGCCCGCGCCCAAGCGGGATGCGGTTCTCGCACTCGACGACCAGCCCGTCCAGGTCCGGGAGGCCCTGCCTCATCGCCTCGCACAGGAGGTTCTCGCCGTCCGACGGAAGCTCGGTGGCGCCCTCGCCGGTCACCCGCACCTCGAGCGGGCCGGGGCGGCGGGAGACGCGCACCTCGTTGGCCAGGTCGAGGGCGAGCGCGAGCGTGTCGAACCCGGGGCCCAGGTTCGCCGAGGTGGCCGGCGCGAGGATGCGGAGCGACTCAGGCGAAGAGGGCCTCCTCGACGGCGGCGAGATCGGCCGGGACGGCCTGAACACCGGCGGCCGCGCCGATCGCGGTGTCCGGGTCCTTGAGCCCGTGGCCGGTGAGCACGCAGACGACGCGCTCGCCGGAGCCGAAGTCGCCGTCCGCGGCGCGCCTGCGAAGGCCCGCGACCGACGCCGCCGATGCTGGCTCGCAGAAGATCCCCTCCTCCTCGGCGAGCATCCGGTAGGCGTCCAGGATCTCGTCGTCGCCGACGGCAGCCACGCCGCCGCCTGACTCGAGCATCGCCGCGAGCGCCTCCGGCCCGCGTGCCGGCCTCCCGATGCGGATCGCCGTCGCGATCGTCTCCGGCTTGGCCACCGGCCGGCCGTGGACGAGCGGCGCGGCGCCGGCGGCCTGGAAGCCGTACATGCGCGGCAGGCGGCGGCTGCGCTCGGCCTCGCGGTACTCGCGGAACCCGGCCCAGTAGGCGGTGATGTTGCCGGCGTTGCCGACCGGGATGCAGAGCGCGTCCGGCGCGTCTCCCAGCTCGTCGCAGACCTCGAACGCGCCGGTCTTCTGCCCCTCGATGCGGTCCTGGTTGACCGAGTTGACCAGCGCGATGCGGTGGCGCTCGACCAGCTCGCGCACGACGCGCAGGGCGTCGTCGAAGTTGCCCTCGAGCGCCAGCACGCGGGCACCGTGCACCAGGGCCTGGGCGAGCTTCCCGGCGGCGATCTTGCCCTCGGGGATGAGAACCGCGGCCCGCAGGCCCGCGCGCGCCGCGTAGGCGGCGGCCGAGGCGGAGGTGTTGCCGGTCGAGGCGCAGATCACTGCCTCGGCCCCCTCCTCGAGCGCCTTCGACACCGCCACGGTCATCCCGCGGTCCTTGAAGCTGCCCGTGGGGTTCATCCCCTCGAGCTTCGCGTGGACCTCGACGCCCAGGCGCTCGGACAGGCGCGTGAGCGGGACGAGCGGCGTCGAGCCCTCGCCCAGGCTCACGACCGGCGTCCCGGGCCCCACCGGCAGGTGGGCGCGGTAGCGCTCGATCAGCGGCACGCTCACAGGGCGGTGGCGGCGCCCCCGCCGGCGCCCAGCACCCGCAGCGCGACCGGCTCGCCGTTCACTGCGTCGAGGCTCGAGACCCGCTCCATGGCCGCCTCGAAGCGTCCCTCCGGCCCGCGGTGGAGCACCATCACGAGCCGCGCGGACTCTCCCTCGCCCTTCTGCACGACGGTCCGGATCGACACGCCCTGCTCGCCGAAGATCGACGCCACGGCCGCCAGCACGCCGGGCTGGTCGGTCACCTGCAGGCGCACGTAGAACGCCGACTCCACCAGCGCCGGGGGCACGATCGGGCGCCCGGCGTCGGCGAGGGCGTTGTGGAGGAACGAGCCGCGGTGGGTGCCGAGGATCGAGAGCAGGTCGGCGACGACGGCCGAGGCCGTCTCGCGACCGCCCGCGCCGGGGCCCACCAGCATGATCTGGCGGACGGTGCTCGACTCGAGCAGCACGGCGTTGTCCGGGCCGCCGATCGCCGCAAGCGGGTGGTCCGCGGGCACCAGCGCCGGGTACACACGCGCGCTGACGCCGCCGTCGATCAGGCAGGCCACACCGAGCAGCTTGATCGCGAAGCCCAGCTCGGCGGCCAGCTCGACGTCCTCGGACTGCAGCCGGTCGATGCCCTCGTACGGGACGTCGTCGAGCAGCACGCGCGAGTGGAACGCGATGGACGAGAGGATCGCCATCTTGGCGGCGGCGTCCGCCCCGCCGACGTCCTCGGTCGGGTCGGCCTCCGCGTAGCCGAGGTCCTGCGCGAGCCTGAGCGCGTCGCCGTAGGAGCGCCCGCGGCGGCGCATCTCGGTGAGGATGAAGTTCGTCGTCCCGTTGACGATGCCGACCACCGAGGCGATCTCGGCCGCGAGCAGCGACTCGCGCAGCACCTTGATCACCGGGATCGCCGCGCAGGCCGAGGCCTCGAAGCGGATCTCGGTCCCGGCCGCCTCGGCGGCGGAGAGGAGCTCCGGCCCGTGGCGGGAGAGCAGCTGCTTGTTCGCCGTCACGACGGCGCGGCCGGACTCGAGCGCCCGGCGCAGGTAGCCGAGCGTCGGGTCGACGCCGCCCATCACCTCGACCACGGCGGCGACGCTGGGGTCGCCGAGCACCCGCTCCGGGTCTGTCGTCAGCAGGCTGCGGTCGACGCCGGGGCGCGGCTTGGAGAGGTCGCGCACGAGCACGGGGCCGACCTCGAGCCGGTGGCCCGAGGCTCGCTCGATCGTCGCGCCCTGGTCGGCGAGCATGCGCACGACGGCCTGGCCGACCGTGCCGCAGCCGAGGAGGCCGACGCGGACCGGCGCGCTCAGAGGGCGTCCCGCGCGAAGAGGTCGTCGTACGTCTCGCGGCGCGTCACGACCCGAGCCCTGCCGTCGTCGGCGAACACCACAGCCGGCCGCGTGACACCGTTGTAGTTCGAGGCCATCGAGACGCCGTAGGCGCCGGTGGCCGGCACGCAGACGACGTCGCCCGGCACGACCACCGGCAGGTGCGCGTCGCTCACGATCACGTCGCCGCTCTCGCAGTGCTTGCCCACGAGGCGCACCGTCGTCGTCGGCTCCGCGTCGGCGCGGTTGGCCAGGAGCGGCTCGTAGACCGCGCCGTAGAGCATGGGCCGAAGGAGGTCGCTCATGCCGCCGTCGACGGCGACGTAGGTGCGCACGTGGGGGATCTCCTTCACGGTCCCGACCCGGTAGAGCGTCACGCCGGCGCGCCCGGCGATGCTGCGCCCGGGCTCGACCATGACCCGCGGCCGCGGAAGGCCGGCGCCGCCCCAGGCACGGCCGACGGCCTCCATCACCGAGTCGGCGTAGTGCTCGATCGTCGGCGGATGGTCGTCGCGCGTGTAGGCGATGCCGAGCCCGCCGCCCATGTTCACGACGCCGAGGTCGTCCCCGCCCATCTCGGCGACGAACATGGCGAGGAGGTCGGCGGCGGCGTGGTAGCACTCGAGCTCGAACAACTGCGACCCGATGTGGGCGTGGACGCCGCGCAGGTCGAGCGAGCCGGCCGCGCGGCAGGCCCGGACCGCGGCCGCCGCGGCGCCGCCCTCGAGCGAGAAGCCGAACTTCGAGTCGAGCTGGCCGGTCGAGATGTAGGTGTGGGTGGAGGGCTTCACGCCGGGCGTGACGCGGACCATCACCGGCTGGCGCACCCCGGCCTCCGCGGCCACCCGGTCGAGGTGGTGGATCTCCTCCAGGGAGTCCACGACGACGACGCCGACACCCGCCGCCGCCGCCTCCCGCAGCTCCGCCTCGTCCTTGTTGTTGCCGTGCATGAGGACGCGCCCGGCGGGGTACCCGGCGCGGAGCGCGGCCGCGAGCTCGCCCCCGGAGGCGACGTCGACGAGGAGGCCCTCCTCGAGGGCCAGGTGGAGCATCGCGAGGCCGAAGTAGGCCTTGCTCGCGTAGATGACCTCGGTCGCGGGGTCGTGCGCGCGGAAGGCGGCGAGATACGCGCGACAGGTGGCCCTCAGGGCGCCCTCGTCGTAGACGACCAAGGGCGTCCCGTGCTCCTCGACGAGCGCGACCGTGTCGCAGCCGCCGATCGCCAGGTGCCCCTCCGGCGTCAGCGATGCGGACGGCGGCAGCACCTGTTGCAGCGGGAGCATCGGCCGCGGGAAGGTACCAGAAGCCATCCGGACCCCTCCCTCAGGCGGGCCCGTCTCCCGTGGCCGGCACCCGCGCGAGCATCGCCTCGAGGTCGCGGACGAGGTCGTCGGCGTGCTCGATGCCGACTGAGAGGCGGATGAGGTCCTCGGGCACCTCGAAGCCCGAGCCCGCCAGCGAGGCGTGGGTCATCGCGCCGGGGTGCTCGATCAGGCTCTCCACCCCGCCGAGGCTCTCGCCGAGCGTCCAGAGGCCGGTGCCGGACCCGAGCGCCGCGTCGGCAGCGGTGCGGCCCCCGTGGACGCGGAACGAGACCATCCCGCCGAAGCGGCGCATCTGGCGGGCGGCGACCGCGTGGCCCGGATGGCTCGGCAGGCCGGGATAGAGCACCTCGGCCACCGCCGGGTGCCCGCCGAGCCATCCGGCGATTCGCTCGGCATTGTCGGAGTGGCGCTCCATCCGCAGGGCCAGGGTCTTCGCCCCGCGTAGCGTGAGGAAGCAGTCCCACGGGCCGGGCACGGCGCCGACGGCGTTCTGGAGGAAGCGCAGGCGGTCCGCCGTCTCCGGGTCGTCCGTGCCGGCGAAGCCGCCGATCACGTCCGAGTGGCCGCCGACGTACTTGGTCGTCGAGTGGACGACGATGTCCGCCCCGAGCGCGATCGGCTGCTGGAGGTAGGGGCTCGCGAACGTGTTGTCGACCACCAGGCGCGCGCCGGCGGCGTGGGCGAGGTCCGCGGCCTCCGCGATGTCCACGACCTTCAGCAGCGGGTTGGTGGGCGACTCGATCCAGACCATGTCCGCCCCGCCTGCCAGCGCCTCCCGTGCGGTCGCGGCGTCGCTCAGGTCCGCGTAGTCGAAGCGGATGCCCTTCGGCGCCGAGACCTTGGCGAAGAGGCGGTAGGTGCCCCCGTAGACGTCGTTGATCGCGACCACCCGAGCGCCCGGCTCCAGCAGGTCCATGACCGCCGCGATCGCCCCCATGCCGGACGAGAACGCAAGGCCATGGGCGCAGCTCTCCAGGGAGGCCAGGCAGGCCTCGAGCGCGGTGCGGGTGGGGTTGACGGTGCGCGCGTAGTCGTGGCCGCCCCGCATCGCCCCCACCCCGTCCTGGGCGTACGTGGAGGTCTGGTAGACCGGGACGTTCACGGCGCCGGTGAGCGGGTCGGGATCCTGGCCGGCGTGGATCGCCCGCGTCTCGAACCGGTGCTCCTCGGCGGCCACGCTAGTGCTCCGTCCCAGACATCTCGATGGCTTCCGGCGGCTGTAACGCTCGGCCGGGTCCAGATGCATCGCTGCCAGGGTGCCTCGGCCTCGGGGGCTTTGTCCTCGCCTGCGCCCATATGCCCTGATATGGGGCGCAGGCTGCGTCCGCGCCCGGCCGGCGTTTCGCACGCCGGATACCCACCGAACGTCTGAGACGGAGCACTACTAGCGGCGGTGGGCGAGGAACTCGAGCAGGTCCGTGCGGGTCAGCACCCCCGCGGCCATGTCCCCGTCGGCGACAACGACGGCCGGCTGGGCCTGAAGGTCGGCGAAGATCTCGTCGAGCGGCTGCTCGGCCCGGATCACCGCGAGCGGCGATGACATCGCGTCCGCGACCGGGAGCGACAGGGCGTCCGCGCCGTCGCGCACGACCCGGTCGAGCAGCTCCCGCTCGCGGACGGAGCCGACGATGTCCGCCACCGCGCACGGCGAGCAGTTCGCCCGCGCCGTCACGGGCATCTGCGAGATGCCGTAACGCTGGAGCAGGTCGATCGCCACGCCGAGGCGCTGGTCGCGCGCGACGGCGACCACCGGCGGGATGTTCGGCTCCTCCATCCCCTTCGCGCCCAGGAGCTCGGCGACGGTGGCGGCCGGCGCCGGCCAGTCGAGCATGCCGTGCTCGCGCATCCAGTCGTCGTCGAAGATCTTCGACAGGTACGGGCGGCCGCCGTCGGGGAGGATCACGAGCACCGTGCGGTCCGAGGGCAGCTCGGCGGCGACCTCGACCGCGGCGTGCAGGGCGAGGCCGCCGGAGCCGCCGATCAGGATCCCCTCGAGGCGCGCCATCCGCCGGGCCGCATGGAAGGAGTCGCGGTCCGAGACCGTGATCCAGCGGTCCACCGTGGCGGGGTCGAAGGTGCCGGGCCAGAAGTCCTCCCCGACCCCCTCCACGAGGTAGGGGTGGACCGCGTCGGAGGCGTAGATCGAGCCCTCCGGGTCGGCCCCCACGATCTGGAGGGACGGCAGGCGCTCCTTGAGGAAGCGCCCGACGCCGGTGACCGTGCCGCCGGTGCCCACGCCCACCACCAGCACGTCCAGCTCCTCGCCGAGCTGCTCCCAGATCTCCGGGCCGGTGTGGGCGTAGTGGGCGGCCGGGTTCGCCGTGTTCGAGTACTGGTTCGGGTTGAAGGCGCCCGGCGTCTCCTCGGTCAGCCGCTTGGAGACCGAGTAGTAGCTGCGCGGGTCCTCCGGCTCCACGTTCGTGGGGCAGACGACGACCTCCGCGCCGTACGCCCGGAGCAGAGCGATCTTCTCCCGCGACATCTTGTCGGGCATCACGAAGATGCAGCGGTAGCCCCTGCGCGCCGCCACCATCGCCAGGCCGACGCCGGTGTTGCCCGAGGTCGGCTCGACGATGACGCCCCCCGGTCGCAGCAGCCCGTCGCGCTCGGCCGCCTCGATCATCGGGAGGCCGATGCGGTCCTTGATCGAGCCGCCGGGGTTCAGGTACTCGAGCTTGGCGAGCAGCCGAGCCCCGCCCCGCGGCTGCAGGGCCGGCAGGCGGACGATCGGGGTGTCGCCGACCAGCTCGAGGACCGTGGGGAACTCCCGCACCGGCCCATCTTAGTGCGCACGGCGGCCGGCCCACCGACGCGGTACGCTGGCCCACGAGCAACCCTGCGAGGTCGTCATGAGCACGTCGCCGCTGCACCGCCTCTCGGCCCTCGGCCAGAGCGTCTGGATCGACTCCCTCTCGCGCACGATGCTGCGCACGGGCGAGCTGGAGGCCCTGATGCGCGAGGACGCCGTGACGGGCGTCACGTCGAATCCGACGATCTTCCAGAAGGCCCTCGCCGAGGCCGGCGCCTACGACGACAGCCTGCGCGAGCTGCTCGAGCACACGGACGACCCGAGCGAGATCTTCCACGCCCTGGCCAAGGAGGACATCTCGGAGGCGTGCGACCTGATGCGACCCGTCTGGGACGCCACCGGCGGCGGCGACGGCTACGTCTCGATCGAGGTGGACCCCGGGCTGGCCATGGACGCCGAGGCCACGCTCGAGCAGGCGATGCGCTTCCACACCGAGATCAACCGGCCGAACCTGTACGTCAAGATCCCGGCCACCAAGCCCGGGCTGATCGCCATCGAGGAGATGATCGCCCGCGGCCGCTCGATCAACATCACGCTGATCTTCTCCCTCACCCGTCACACCGAGGTGATGGAGGCGTACCTCTCTGGGCTCGAGCGGCTCGTCGAGGACGGCGGCGACCCGTCCCAGGTGCACTCGGTGGCGAGCTTCTTCGTCTCGCGGGTGGACACGGAGGCAGACCGGCGGCTCGACGAGGTCGGCGCGCCCGCCGAGCTCAAGGGCAAGCTCGCGGTCGCCAACGCGAAGGTCGCCTACCAGCACTACCTGGAAACCTTCGCCGGCCAGCGCTGGGACGCCCTGCTGGCGCGCGGCGCGAGCACCCAGCGGTGCCTGTGGGCCTCGACCTCCACGAAGAACCCGGCCTACCCGGACGACCTCTACGTCGAGGAGCTGATCGGTCCCGAGACCGTGAACACGATGCCCCTTGAGACCATGGAGGCCTTCCAGGACCACGGCGTCGTCGAGCGCACGCTCGACCGCGACGTCGACCAGGCGCACGAGATCTTCCGCCGCGTGGCCGCCGCCGGCGTGGACTACGACGACGTCACGGACACCCTCGAGCGCGAGGGCGTCGAGAAGTTCACAGCGTCGTTCGACGAGCTCCTGGCGGGCATCCAGGCGCGCCGGGCGGCGCTCTCCGCGGCCTGAGCACGGAGGAGCTCGAGCTCCGCTCGGACGACGGCACGCCGCTCGCGGCGCTCGCCTGGGGCGGCGTGAGCGGCCCGGGCGTCGTGATCGTCCACGGGCTCGGCAGCGTCAAGGAGAACCACGCCGACTTCGCCGAGCGCCTGGGGGCGTCCGGCTTGCGGGCGCTGGCGCTCGACCTCCGCGGCCACGGCGCGAGCGCCGGCGAGCCCGGCCCGGGGATGGTCGACGACGTGCTGGCAGCCGTCCGGCGCCTCGCGGAGGGCGGCCCGGTCGGCATCCGGGGCTCCTCGCTCGGCGCGTTCCTCGCCCTCCACGCGGCCGCCCGCGATCCGGCGGTGCGGGCCGTGGCCGCGCTCTGCCCCGCCGCCCCGGCGAGGCTCGCCGAGCGCCCAGGGATGGCCTGGGCCCGCGACATGCCGCTGGAGCCGGTCGTCGCCGCCCCCGACGGCATCGCGCGCGGCTACTGGCACGCGACCGGC
>DATFWK010000018.1:0-20017 GCA_035259345.1 Miltoncostaeaceae bacterium
GCACGTGCCGTCGGTGCTGCCGGGCGTCCACGATCTCGGCAGCGTGGCCGCACGCTTCGAGGTGGTGCGGTGAGGCGGCGGTCCCAGGCCGGCCAGGCGTCGGTCGAGCTCGTCGGCGCCATCCCGATCCTCGTCCTGGCCGTGCTCGTCGTGCTGCAGCTCGCGGCGATCGTCCGCGGGGCGCTGACCGCGCAGGAGCGCGCGCGGGCGGCGGTCGTCTCGGGGGACGGGCGCGCGCCGGCCCCGGTCGAGGTGCGCTCGGTGCTGCCGGGCGTCGGCGGCCTGCGCGTGCCCGTGCAGCCACCGGCGCGCCCGTGAGGACGCCCGACGGCGAGCGTGGACAGGCGCTGCCGCTCGTGCTCGCACTCGCCGTGGTCTGCGTCCTCGCCGGCTGCCTGGTCTTCACCGCCGGCTGGGTGCACGTGGCCCAGGCCCGCGCCCAGACCGGCGCCGACGCGGCCGCCCTGGCGGGGGCGCGCTCGCTCCGCGTCCAGCTGGACCGGATCGTCGGCGAGGGGCCTCCGGCCCCGGTGCAATGGCGCGTCGAGGCGCTCCGGCGGGCGGCGTCCCGCGCCGCACGGGCCGCCGGAGCCCGTCTCGTGCGGCTCGGCGTCGACGGTCGCTGGCCGCCGACCTCCGTGGACGTCCGCGTCGAGGCCCGGGGCCCGATGGGGGTGGCCGTGCCGGGGGCCGCCCGCGCCGGCATCGTCCCCGGCGGCACGGCCGTGCCCGACACGGGGAGCGTCGCTCGTGGAGGCGGCTATGGCGGCCCACTGGCCTTCCGCGACGGCAAGCCGATGTGCCCGGCGGTGGCGGCGGCCTTCGACCGCATGGACACCGCCGCCCACCTCGACGGGCTCGACCTGGTCGTCGTCAGCGGCTACCGCAGCGACGCCGAGCAGGCCGCGCTCTTCCGCCGTCATCCGGATCCGCGCTGGGTGGCCCCGCCGGGCAGGAGCCGCCACCGTGACGGCACCGAGCTCGATCTGGGCGGCGGGGGTGGAGCCTGGGGCTGGCTCGCGCGCCGGGCGCGCGATTTCGGGTTCCTGCAGCGGTACGCCTGGGAGCCCTGGCACTACGGGTACCTGGCGGGCTGTGGGCCGCCACCGGGCGACGATCAGGGCGCGGAGCCCGGCCTGCCGGCCTGGGTCCCGGCTCCCTACCGCCCGCTGGTGCGCACGGCGGCCGTCGCGGGCGGGGTGCCGACCGTCGTGCTGGCGGCCATGATCCAGGCGGAGTCGGGCTGGAACCGCTGGGCGGTCAGCCCGGTGGGTGCGCTCGGAATCGCGCAGTTCATGCCGGCGACGGCGCGCGGCGTCGGCTTGGCGGACCCGTTCGACCCCGACCAGGCAGTGCCCGCCGCAGCGCGCCTGCTCGGGGCCCACCTGCGGGCCTTCGGCTCGATCGCGCTCGCGCTGGCCGCGTACAACGCGGGCGCGGGGGCGGTCACCCGGTTCGGCGGCGTCCCGCCCTTCGCCGAGACGCGGGCGTACGTGGCCCGCATCCTCGCCCTCGCCGGCGACCCGGAGATCGCCTCGGCGGCGGGCCCGTCAGGCGGCGTCGCGCTCGAGCGGCTGGGGGCCGCCCTCGTCTAGCACGGAAGGGATGCAGGACTGGCGGGGCGAATGAGGCAAGCGCGAAACCCTCGCGACCTCTTTCCCTGGAGCATCCGAACCGAAGCGATGGTGACCGAGTGCAAGAACAGATAATCCAGTGGCTCGCCATTCTACCGCTGGTCCTCGCCGCATTCCGCGCGATCACGATCGGCGACCGGCTGTACGCGCCGATCGTCGCCGGGCGTGTCGGTGGGACTGACCGAGCCACCCAGAACTACGCCCTGGCCGGGCTTACCTTTGTGGGCCTGGCCCTCGTCGTGATCGCGGGAGCCAACGCGCCGAACCTGCTGGAGACGGCGTTCGCGCTGATCGTGATCGCCTTCGGCGGCTTCATCGTCGCCGGCTACATGTACCAGGGCTTCCGCCACAAGACCTGGCAGGGCTTCCTCTCGGGCGCGCTGGAGGAGGCCTCACTCTTCTGGCTCGTCCTCGGCGTCGCGCGCGTGCTGCAGGTGATCACGGAGCCCGCGGCCGCGGCGGCGGGCACGACCCGGCCCTCCCTCGACCTCCTGAACGGTGCCATCTGGCTCGTCGTCAGCGTCGTGGCGCTCACGCTCATCATCGGCACGGGCGCGCGGATGATGCGCCACTAGAAGACCTCATACCGCGGTGTCGGCCCGGGCCTGGTGCGGGAGGCCCGGGTCGGCCACCGCAGCACCGGGCGGGCGGCCCGAGGACCCGTCCTATACTCGGATGGTGAGCGACAACGCCGCCCTTCGCCTGCAGCTTGCGGGCGTTCCCGACCGCCCCGGCGTGTACATCTACCGCGACGCCGGCGACGCCGTGCTCTACGTCGGGAAGGCCAAGTCCCTGCGCCGGCGGGTGCTGTCCTACTTCCGCGCGCCGCTCGCCGAGGACGACCCGCGTGGCCTGGGCCCGCGCTCGGGGCTGCACCCCATGGTGAGCGAGATGGTCGAGCGGGTCGCCCGGCTCGAGATCCTGGTGACGGGATCGGAGAGCGAGGCGCTGATCCTCGAGGCCAACCTCGTCAAGCGCCACCGCCCGCCGTTCAACGTCCGCCTGCGTGACGACAAGAGCTACCCGTACATCGGCATCAGCCTCGACGAGGAGTTCCCGCGCGTGTACTTCACGCGCGAGCGCCACCGCCGCGACCGCATCTACTTCGGGCCGTTCTCGAGCGCGTCGAAGGTACGGGAGACCCTGAACCTGCTGGCGAAGATCTTCCCGAGCCGCCCCTGCGAGGGCCGGGAGCCGGGCCGCCCGTCCGGCGTCCCCTGCCTCGACTACCACATCAAGCGGTGCCTGGCGCCCTGCGTCGGCTACATCAACCGCGAGGAGTACCGGGTGCTGATCGACCAGATCATCGCCTTCCTCGCCGGGGAGTACCGCGGCCTCGAGCGCGAGCTCGAGGAGAAGATGCACCGCGCCGCCGAGGCGCAGCAGTTCGAGCAGGCGGCGCTCGTCCGGAACCGGCTCGCCGCCGTGCGCCACCTGATGGAGCGCCAGTGGGCCAGCAACGAGGGGCTCGGGACCCTGGACGTGCTCGGCGTGGCGCTGGAGGGCGACACGGCCAACGTGCAGGTGCTCCAGGTGCGGGACGGGGTGATGCAGGACCGCCAGTCGTTCTACCTCGAGCTGGCCGGCGCCGAGGAGCCGGGCGTTGTGCTCGAGGAGTTCGCGATCGAGTACTACTCGCTGGCGCTCGCGATCCCGCCGCTGGTGATCGCGCCGGCCGGCGTCGACCACGCCGCGCTGGCGGCGCTGCTCTCCGAGCGGCGCGGGAGCCGCGTGGAGGTGCGCAACGCCGAGCGCGGCGACAAGCGCCGGCTGGCCGAGCTGGCCGACCGCAACGCCCGCTTCGCGCTGGACCAGGACCGGCGCCGCCACGAGCTCGCGCGCGGCCGGAGGCGCGAGGCGCTGACCGAGCTCGCGGACGTGCTGGGGCTCCCGGGCCCGCCGATGCGCATCGAGTGCTACGACGTGTCGAACCTCGGCGAGACCCACGCGGTCGCCTCGATGGTCGTGTTCGAGCGCGCCATGCCCCTGCGCTCGCACTACCGCAGCTTCGTGCTCCGGACCGAGGGCGGGCCGGACGACTTCGCGCGCATGGAGGAGGCGATCACGCGCCGCTTCAACCGCCTGGTCGCCGGCGACGAGGACCCGTCGTTCGGCGCGCGGCCCTCGCTCGTGGTGGTGGACGGCGGCAAGGGCCAGCTGGCAGCCGCCTTGCGCGGGATGGCCGTCGCCGGCGCCGAGGCCGTGCCGGCCATCAGCCTCGCGAAGCGCCTCGAGGAGGTCTTCGTGCCCGGCCGGTCGGACCCGCTGCCGATCCCGGAGGGGTCGCCGGCGCTCAGGATCCTGCAGCAGCTCCGCGACGAGGCGCACCGGTTCGCGCTGCGCCACCACCGGGCGCGGCGCGACCGCGGCATGACGGAGAGCATCTTCGACGCGCTGCCGGGCATCGGGCCGGCCCGGCGGCGGGCGATCCTCCGCCACTTCGGCTCGCCCGAGCGCTTCCTGGAGGCCTCCGCGGACGAGCTGGCGGCGGTGCCGGGCCTGCCGCCCAAGGTGGCGCGCGAGGTCTGGGATCGCCTGCACAAGACGGCGGACCCGGAGAACATCCTGGTCCTCTCCCGCGAGGGCGTGCCATCGACCTGACGATCGTGACCGGCCTGAGCGGCGCCGGGAAGACGCAGGCGATGGACGTCTTCGAGGACTCCGGCTGGTTCTGCATCGACAACCTGCCCCCGCGGCTGCTCAGCACGCTCGCGGACCTCGGCTCGCTCGACGGCTCCCGCCTCGACCGGGTGGCGGTCGCCTGCGACGTGCGCGGGGGGATCTGGTTCGAGGAGATCATCCGCGAGATCGACCGCCTCCGCGAGCAGGACGTGGAGCCCCGGATCATCTTCCTCGAGGCCGACAGCGAGATCCTCGTGAACCGCTTCCGCGAGAACCGCCGCCGCCACCCGCTCGCGCGCGGGGGGAGCCTGCTCGACGGGATCGCCCGGGAGCGAGAGCTCCTGGAGCCGCTCCGGGACCGGGCGGACGTCGTGATCGACACGAGCGACCTCACGATCTGGGACCTGCGCCGCCTGGTCACCGAGGCGATGGGCGCCGCCGTCGCCCGCTCGCGCCTTCGCATCACGTTCGCCTCGTTCGGCTTCAAGCACGGCACGCCGCGCGACTGCGACCTGCTGTTCGACGTCCGGTTCATCACCAACCCGCACTACCAGCCGGAGCTCGCACCGCTCACCGGCAGCGACCAGCCCGTCATCGACTTCCTCGCCGAGCAGCCGGAGCTCGGCGAGTTCCTGGAGCACCTCGGCGGCCTGCTCGACTTCCTGATCCCGGCCTACCAGGACGAGGGGAAGCAGCACCTCGTCATCGGCTTCGGCTGCACCGGCGGGCGCCATCGCAGCGTGCGGGTCGTGGACCTCGTGGCGGAGCGATACCGCGGCAGCGGGTATGAGGTGACCGTGGAGCACCGCGACGTCCACCGGGGCCCGTCCCGGCCGCCGGCCGAGGAGGAAGCGGCGGCGTGAGCCGCGGGCAGATCGCAGCGCTGGGCGGGGGGACCGGCCTCTCGACGGTCCTGCGCGGCCTCAAGGCGGCCGCGGTCGACCTCACCGCGGTCGTGACGGTGGCCGACGACGGCGGCTCGTCAGGCCGCCTCCGGCGCGAGCTGGGCGTCCTGCCGCCGGGGGACATCCGCAACTGCCTGGTGGCGCTCGCGGACGACGAGTCGCTGATGGGGCGCCTCTTCCAGCACCGCTTCGCCGACGGCGACCTCGCGGGGCACTCCTTCGGCAACCTCTTCCTGGCCGCGCTTTCGGAGGTCACCGGGAGCTTCGACGAGGCGATCCTCGAGAGCTCCGCGGTCCTCAAGATCAACGGCCGCGTGCTTCCCGCGACCCTGGCGCAGGTGCGCCTGCACGCCGAGCGGCGGGACGGCACGAGGGTCTCGGGCGAGACGGCGATCGCAGCCGGCTCGGGGGCGTGCCGGCGGGTGTGGCTGGAGCCGCCGCCGGTGGCCTACCCGCCCGCCCTCGAGGCGATCTCACGCGCCGACATGGTCGTGCTCGGGCCGGGCAGCCTCTTCACCTCGGTTCTGCCGCACCTGGCGATCCCGGCCGTCGCGGAGGCCGTGCGGTCTGCCCGCGGGCTCCGCGTCTACGTGGGCAACGTCATGACCCAGAGCGGGGAGACGGACGGCTTCGACGCCGCCGACCACCTCGCCGCGGTCCTCGAGGCGATCCCGGGGGGCGTGGACGTGGCCGTCGTGCACGACGGGCCCCTGGATGAGCGGGCGATCGCGGCCTACGCGGCCCAGGGGCAGCACCCGGTGCCGCCGACCGTCGAGGCGCTCGAGCGCATGGGCGTCCGCGCGGTGACGGCCGAGCTTGCGGCGGCGGGCCACGCGGTGCGCCATTCGCCGTCGGCGCTCGCCCGCGTGCTGCTCAGGCTGCTCGCGGACGCTCGGCGCGGGCGAATCCTGGAAACGCGAAAAACGCAACACTTGCAACCAACTCCGCGGTCTGCATAGAGTCGCTCCGGTACCGCTTGGGGGAGCGGGATCCCGTTGTAGGCGTCGTCGCCGGCAGCAAGAGAAATCGGGGTCGGCGTCGAATGGACGGGAGGCACCCCCAGGGGGTGCTGCGCGGCCGCTTTCTTTCTTCTCTGGCCGCGGAACCGTTCTCTCTGTCCCAAGGAGCCAGCTCAATGGGTCCACGTGCAAAGGCGATCACGCCTCTTGCGCTTGTCATCGGGGTGCTCTCGTTCCTCTGGACCGAGTTCTCCCTGAACTTCACGTTCCATTGGGTCTCGAACAACCTCCCCGCCGCGGCGGGCGTTGACCAGCCCAAGAACTTCCATCTGATCCTCCCCACGGCCTTCATCGCGTGGGGCCTCTTCTTCGCCGCAGGAGGCGACAACGCAGCCTTCGGCAAGATCTTCCTGGCCATCGTCTTCGGAACGGTGGCGGCGCTCGTAACGATGCCGCTTGCGTTCAAGACAGCCGACTTCCCGGACTTCTGGGGCATCGCCCTCTGGGTGGGCATCTTCGCCTTCATCCTGGTGATGATCCTCATCCTGGGTGACTGGTACTACGTGGCCGGTACTTTCCCGTGCTTCGCAGCCGTCTTCCTTTGGTGGATTGCGACCGGCCTGGACGGCTGGGTCGCGAACGGGGGCGGCATCGACAACAGCCTCGCTCAGGGCAAGGCTGGGGCCGGCGCATTCGGCGGCCTCATCTCGACCCCCTGGCCGTGGGTGTGGTTCGACACGTTCGTCAGCCTTGTCTGCGGCGTCGTGCTCGGCATCGTCTCGGCGAAGGTGGCCGCGGCCATCACGCCGAAGCCGAGGGCGGCACCGGCCGAGGCCTAGTCCTCATCGCACAGGATGTGCGCGTCGGGGGGCCATTCGGCCCCCCGACACCGTTAAGGGGGAGGACGGATGACCGCGCCGCTGGGCCGGCCGGCGGGACCGGGGGCGGGCGGCAGGCCCCGTGGTAGATTCGCCCGCGGTTCGAGCGGGCACGGGGGTCCGATGAGCGTACGGGTCGGTATCAACGGCTTCGGCCGGATCGGGCGGAACATCTTCCGGGCCGCGCGCGAGCGCGACTCGGAGATCGACATCGTCGCGGTCAACGACATCACCGACCCGCAGACCCTGGCGTACCTCCTGGCCTACGACTCGGTGTTCGGCCGCTACCCGGGCGAGGTCGGCGCCACCGAGGGCGCCATCGTCGTGGACGGGGAGGAGGTCAAGGTCCTCGCCGAGCGGGATCCGTCCAACCTGCCTTGGGCCGCCCTCGGCGTCGACGTCGTCATCGAGAGCACGGGCCTCTTCACGGACCGCGACTCGGCCGCCAAGCACCTCACGGCGGGGGCCAAGAAGGTCGTCATCTCGGCTCCGGCGAAGGGCCCGGACATCACGGTCTGCATCGGCGTCAACGACGGCGAGTACGACCCGGAGCGCCACCACGTCATCTCGAATGCCTCCTGCACAACCAACTGCCTCGCCCCGGTGGCCAAGGTGCTGATGGACAGCTTCGGCATCGAGCGCGGGTTCATGACGACGTGCCACGCGTACACCAATGACCAGCGCATCCTCGACTTTCCCCACAAGGACCTCCGGCGGGCGCGTGCCGCCGCGCTCTCGATCATCCCGACCTCGACCGGGGCGGCGCGGGCGATCGGCGAGGTGCTGCCGTCGCTCAAGGGGCGCATGGACGGCATCTCGCTGCGCGTGCCCGTGCCGGACGGCTCCGTGATCGACCTGACGTGCGAGGTGTCGCGGCCGACGACGATCGAGGAGGTCAACGGGGCGATGCGTGCCGCGGCCGAGGGGCCGCTCGAGGGCATCCTCGGCTACACGGAGGACCCGATCGTCTCCCGTGACATCGTGGGCGACTCGCGCTCCTCGCTGGTCGACGGGCCGCTGACGATGGTGAACGGCACGACCGTGAAGCTCATCTCCTGGTACGACAACGAGTGGGGGTACTCGTGCCGGGTCGCCGAGCTCGCGGGGCGCCTCCTGCCCGCCTGACGCGAGCGCGTGCCGCGCCTCGTCGACGTCAGCACGGCGGCCGGCTCGTGGCGCGGCGCCAGGGTGCTCGTCCGGTCCGATCTGAACGTGCCGCTCGAGGACGGGCGCATCACCGACGACGCGCGCATCCGGGCGTCGGTCCCGACGATCCGGTACCTGCTCGACGCCGGTGCCGGCGTCGCGGTGTGCTCGCACCTCGGACGGCCGAAGGGGCCGGACCCGGCGCTGTCGCTCGCGCCGTGCGCGCGGCGCCTCGGCGAGCTCCTCGGGCAGCCGGTCGAGCTGCTGCCGGACTGCGTCGGGCCGGAGGTCGAGGCGCGCGTGCGCGGGCTCCAGCCGGGCCAGGTCGTGATGCTCGAGAACGTCCGCTTCCATGCGGAGGAGGAGCGGAACGACCCTGCCTTCGCCGCGGCGCTCGCGGCCGGCTTCAGCCACTACGTGGACGACGCCTTCGGGGCCGCGCACCGGGCGCACGCCTCGACCGAGGGCGTCGCGCGGCTCCTCCCGGCCTGCGCCGGGCTCCTCATGGCGCGTGAGGTCGAGGCGCTCTCCGGGCTGCTCGAGCGCCCGTCGCACCCGTTCGTCTCGGTGCTCGGCGGCGCCAAGGTCTCGGACAAGCTGCCGCTGATCGAGCACCTGCTCGCCCGCTGCGACCGGATCCTGGTCGGCGGGGCGATGTGCTTCACGTTCCTCGCCGCCGTCGGCGACCCGGTGGGGCGGTCCCTGCACGAGGACGAGGACGCCCAGCGGCTCGCGTACGAGCTGCTCGAGGCGGCGGGTCGGGTCAACTGCATCCTCCAGCTGCCCGTCGACATCTTGGTGGCCGACCGTTTCGACGCCGAGGCCGAGCTGGAGGTGGTCCCGAGCGACGCGATCCCGTCCTGGGGCATGGGCGTCGACATCGGCCCGCAGACGGCCGCCGCCTACCGCGAGGTCATCATGGTGGCGGGCACCGTGTTCTGGAACGGCCCGATGGGGGCGTTCGAGATCCCGCCCTTCGCGGACGGCACGCGGTCGATCGCGGAGGCGATGGCCGCCGCGCCGGGAGTCACGGTGGCCGGCGGAGGCGACTCGGGCGCGGCGCTGGCGACGTTCGGGCTCGAGGGCCGGCTCACACACGTCTCGACCGGCGGCGGCGCCGCGCTGGAGATGCTCGAGGGCCGCACGCTGCCGGGCGTCGCCGTGCTGCCGACCGCATGAGCGCCCGGCGCCCGCTGATCGCGGGGAACTGGAAGATGAACAAGACCGGGGCCGAGGCCCGCAGCTACTGCGAGCGCCTGCTGCAGCTCCTCGGCGACGGCGAGGGGCCCGAGGTGGCCGTGTGCCCGCCCTTCACCGCGCTCGAGATCGTCGCGGTGGCGCTGGCGGGAAGCGGCGTCTGGGCAGCGGCGCAGACGATGCACGAGGCCCCGTCCGGGCCGCACACGGGCGAGATCTCCGCGCTGATGATCGTCGCGGCCGGCGCGCGGGGCGTCGTGATCGGCCACTCCGAGCGCCGCGCCGCAGGCGAAACGGACGCCCAGGTCGGCGCGCGGGCGCGGGCCGCCCTCGATCACGATCTCACGCCGATCGTCTGCGTGGGCGAGTCGCTCGACCACCGCCAGGCCGGGGAGACCTTTTCCTGGCTCAGCGGGCAGGTGCGCGCGGCCCTCGCGGCGGTGCGCCCGGACGAGGGCGCCCGCCTCGCGATCGCATACGAGCCGATCTGGGCCATCGGCACCGGACAGACCGCGACGCCGGAGATCGCGCAGGAGGCCTGCGCCCACGTGCGCGCGGTCGCCGGCGAGCGGCTGGACCCGGCCGTCACCCGCGTGCTCTATGGGGGCAGCGTGACGCCGGAGAACACGGCGGGCCTCATGGCCCAGTCGGACATCGACGGCGCGCTCGTCGGCGGCGCGAGCCTCGACCCGGAGAGCTTCGCCAGGATCGTCGGCGCGGCATGAGCGGCCCGCTCGTCCTGATCGTCATCGACGGCTTCGGCCTGGCGCCGCCCGGGCCGGGCAACGCCGTCACGCTCGCCCGCACCCCCAACCTGGACACGCTCGCCGCCGAGTCGTCGGCCACCCGCCTCGTCGCATCCGGGCTTCCGGTGGGGCTGCCGGACGGGCAGCAGGGCAACTCGGAGGTCGGGCACCTGAACCTCGGCGCGGGCCGGCGCGTGCCGCAGATGCTGGTCCGCATCGACGAGGCCGTCGCCGACGGCTCCTTCGACCGCAATCCCGCACTCATCGGCGCGATGGACGGCGCGCACGCCGGCGCCCTGCATCTGGTCGGGCTGGTCGGTGACGGCGGCGTTCACGCCGTCCAGCGCCACCTGCTCGCGCTCCTCGACCTGGCAGAGCGGTGCGGCGTCCCCCGGGTCCACGTCCACGCGCTCACAGACGGGCGCGACAGCCGCCCGGACGCGAGCCTCGGCTTCGTCGAGGAGCTGGAGGCGCGGGGCGCGAGCATCGCGACGGTCTGCGGCCGCTACTGGGCGATGGACAGGGACCGACGCTGGGACCGGACCAAGCGCGCGTACGACGCGATGGTCCACGGCGTCGGCGTTCGGGCCGAGTCGGCTACCGCCGCCGTGGCGGCGTCCTACGCGGCCGGCGTCACGGACGAGTTCGTGGAGCCGGTCATCGTCGGTGACCCGGCCGCCGGGCGCATCCGGGCCGAGGACGCCGTGGTGATCTGGAACTTCCGCCCGGACCGCGCCCGGCAGATCACGCAGGCCCTCGCGGACCCGGCCTTCGACGGGTTCGACCGCGGACGGGGGGCGCCGCTGCCGCGCCTCGCGACGATGACCCGCTACCGCGCCGAGTGGCGCATTCCGGCGGCGTTCGAGTCCGAGGACGTCCGCCAGGGGCTCGCCGAGACCGTGTCCGGGATGGCGCTGCCCCAGCTCCACGTGGCCGAGACCGAGAAGTACGCGCACGTGACGTACTTCTTCAACGGCGGCCGCGAACTGCCGTTCGAGCTCGAGGAGCGGGTGCTCGTCCCCTCGCCGCAGCATGTGCCCACCTACGACCTGGCGCCGGAGATGAGCGCGGCGGGCATCCGCGACGCCGTGGTCGCGGGCCTGGGGAGCGGTGATGCGAAGCTCGTCGTCGTCAACTTCGCGAACGCCGACATGGTCGGCCACACCGGGGTCATCCCGGCTGCCGTCGCCGGCATCGAGGCCGTCGACGCGTGCATGGGGCCCATCCGCGCGGCCGTCCGGGAGGCCGGCGGGCTGCTCGCCGTGACCGCCGACCACGGGAACGCCGAGGTCATGCTGGAGCCGGACGGCAGCCCCAACACCGCGCACACCTCCAACCCGGTGCCGCTCTGGATCGACCGGCCGGGCATCGCGCTGCGCGAGGGCGCGCTGGGCGACGTCGCGCCGACCCTGTGCGGTCTGATGGGCTGGAGCCCTCCGGCCGAGATGACCGGCGAGCCGCTCGCCTGACGGCTGTCCTGGCTCCGGCTTAGGGAGCCAGGCGGGCGAGCACGGCGCGCGTCTCGTCGACGAGCGCGCGCACGATCTCCTCGGCCCGAAGCTCATCCGCCGCGAGCCCGGCCGCCTGTCCGGCCCAGAGCGCGATCCGCTCGCCGTCGCCGCGGCGGTCGGCCTCGGCGCGGATGTCGGCCCAGGCCGCAGCCTGGCGGGGCCAGCCGATCGAGGGTGCCCCGGCCTGCTCGAGCGTGTCGAGCACCCGGTTCCGCAGCCCGCGCGCGGGACGGCCCGAGAATGCCGTGATGATCTCGGTGTCGGCGTCGCGGGCCGAGCGCACCCGCGTGCGGTAGCCCGGGTTTGCGCCGCTCTCGGCGGCGACCAGGAACCGCGTGCCGATCTGGACGCCCGCCGCCCCGAGCGCGAGCGCGGCGGCGATGCCGCGGCCGTCGGCGATGCCGCCCGCCGCGATCACCGGCACGCCGACGGCGTCGACCATCTGCGGGACCAGCGCCATGGTCCCGACCAGGGGCAGCGGGCCGGCCTCAGGGATCGTGAAGTTGGAGCGGTGGCCGCCGGCCTCGGACCCCTGGGCCACGATCGCGTCGGCGCCAGAGGCCTCGGCGATGCGGGCGTCCTCGACGGTGGCGCACATGGCGATGACCGGCGCGCCCGCGGACCGGGCGAGCGGCACGACGGGCGCCGGGTCGCCGAGCCCCACGCTCGCGATGCTCGCCCCGGCCTCGAGCCCCGCCTCCATCAGCTCGAGGGGTGAACCGGGCGGCTCACGCGGCGCGGGGTGCTCGGGAAGCCCGAGCTCCGCACGCACGGGCGCGAGCGCCTCCTGCAGGGCCTCGTCCGGGGCGGCCGGGGGCCGCGGCGGCGCGAGCAGGACGTTGACGGAGATGGGCGCGTCGGTCAGGCCCCTCGCCGTGGCGACGGCCGCGCGGAGCCGCTCCACGGTCATACCGCTGGCGCCGAAGGTCCCCAGGCCGCCGGCGTGGGAGACGGCGGCCACCAGCTCCGGCGTCGTCGGGCCGCCCGCCATGCCCGCGAGCAAGATCGGGACGCGGATGCCGAGCAGATCGCACAGGGGCGTGCGCAGCGGGTCCGTCATCGCTCGCATCGTACGCGCGGCGCGCGGGGCGGGCCGCCCCCGCCGGCGGGCTCAGGCCGCGACGCGCTCGCGCTCGAGGCCGGCGTCGATCAGCCGGTGGACCTGCTCGATCCGGCCGATCATCCCCGCCGACATCACCCGGCCGTCGACCAGGTACACGACGAACGGCGTCGCCGGCACGCGCCAGCGGCGCAGGGCGTCGCGCTCCTCGTCGTCACGCACCCAGCGCACGGCCATCCCCTCGGCCTCGAGGGCACGAAGCCCCGCCACCAGGCCCACCGAGCGCCCGCTGCCCTGCGAGACGAAGGCCACCAGCTCGTCACCCGAGCCCCTGAGCCCATCGAGGGCGGGTGCGGGCCGGCCCACGGGCGGGCCGTCATCCGCGACGTCGAGCCCCGCCTGCAGCCCGACGTGGCGCCGCAGCGCCCGCAGCCTTGCGAGCAGCACGACCACCGCGACCGCCAGCCCGAGGGTCATGCCGGCGAGGAGAACCAGCGCGACGGATGACCCGTTCACGCGACGCTGTCCGATGCCGGCGACATGGGTCATGGATACGGCGGCGGCGGGCCGAAACCTCCCCCGCCCTCAGCGCCACCCAGCGTTCAGAACGTGCCCGGACGGCCCAGCATCTGGAAGGTGTCGGGGCGGCCGCCGCGAGGGCTGCCGAGGTCGACGGGGCCCAGGCGCCATGCCACGCGCTCGGATGCCTGCGTGGGGTGCTCGACCTGCTCCTGCGCGTACTCGACCTCCGTCCGCGCCTGCGCCTGCGGCCGCTGGTCGCTGCTGCCCGCCGCGACCTGACCGCCGGCGACCGCGACGCCCGCCGTGACCATGAGCAGGATCGCCGTAATCCGCCATCGGCGTGAATCCGTGTCATGAGGACGTCCAGCCATCGCGTCACCTCGAGAGGCCGGCCGGCGGTGTTGCGGCCTGGCTGCCAAGAGGAGCCGCCCCGCTGTGCTGTTGATACGTCGGCCTCCTCCGGCGCCTCCTCTCAGACCGCCAGCCGCAGCTGGCGGGGGTCGTCGCGGAGCTCGGCCGGCGCCTCGCCCGACCGCCCCGTCGGCGCCTGCGGGCGGACGATGCCGCGCGGCGGACCGACCCGGCCGCGGTGGCGCACCACCATCGCGTGGACGCGCGCGGCGAGGTCGCGGCGGTCGGAGCTGGGGAGATAGGAGCCGGTGTAGCGGCGGCGGTACGCGGCGACCAGGTCCGGCCGCGCGTCGCCGAGCCAGCCGAGGTAGTGCTCGCGGACGCCGGGACGCAGGTGGAGGGGGATGGCGGCCACCGACTGCGCGCCGGCCTCCACGCAGGCGGACACGACCGCGTCGAGCTGGTCGTCGCCGTCGGAGATGCCCGGGATGACCGGGGCGACCAGGACCCCGGAGGGGACGCCGGCCTCGTTCAGCCGAGCCACGGCCTCGACGCGGCGGGCGGGATCCGGCGTCGAGGGCTCGGTCAGGCGCCACACGTCGCGATCGAGGCAGCCGATCGAGAGGTCGACGCGGGCGAGGCCCCGTCGCGCTCCCTCGGCCAGCAGGTCGAGGTCCCGCAGCACGAGCGTCGACTTGGTCAGGATCGAGAAGGGGTTCCCGGCCTCGACCAGGGCCTCGACGATGCCGCGGGTCAGCCGGTAGCGGCCCTCGCAGGGCTGGTACGGGTCGGTGTTCGTGCCCATCGCGATCAGGTCGCCGCCCCAGCGCGGGGACGCGAGCTCGGCGCGCACCCGCTCGACCGCGTTGACCTTGACGACGATGCGCGTCTCGAAGTCGCGGCCCGCGTCCAGCTCCAGGTACTCGTGCGTCGGTCGCGCGAAGCAGTAGACGCACGCGTGGCTGCAGCCGCGGTAGGCGTTGATCGTGTAGCGGAACGGCATCCGTGAGGCGTTGGGCACGCGGTTGATGACCCGCTGCGCCTGCACGTGCAGGAACTCGAGCCCGGCGAGCTCGCGGACCCCGGGCACCCGCTCGGCGCCGTCGAGGAGGCCGGCCTGGCCGCCGTCATCGTCCGCGAGCCGCCAGCGGAGTCGGTTGCGAGCATCGGATGCCATGCCCGGCATCCTATCGAACATGTGTTCGATTCGCCCCAGCCCGGGACCCGGGTGCGGCTACGCCGTGAGCGCCGCCACGACGTGGTCCACGCAGGCCGTCAGGGCTCGCACGTCCTCGGGGTCGATCGTCGGGAAGAGCGCGACGCGGAGCTGGTTTCGCCCCAGCTTGCGATAGGACTCGGTGTCGACGATGCCGTTCGCCCGGAGCACCTGGCTGACGGTGGTGGCCGGAACGCGCTCGTCGAGGTCGATCGTGGCGACGGTATGGCTGCGCTTCGCCGGGTCGGCGACGAAGGGCGTCGCGTACTCCGATGCCTCGGCCCAGCCGTAGATGATCGCCGCCGACGCGTCGGCGCGGCCGGCCGCCCACTCGATGCCGCCGTTCGCGGCGATCCAGTCCAGCTGGTCGACGAGCAGGATCAGCGTCCCCACCGAAGGCGTGTTGTAGGTCTGGTCCTTGCGCGCGTTGTCGAGGGCGAGCGCGAGGTCGAGGGACGCCGGGGTCCAGCGCTCGGCCCGGAGCCGCTCGATGCGCTCGAGTGCGCGCGGCGAGCAGGCGGCGAGCCACGTGCCGCCCTCGGAGCCGAGGCACTTCTGCGGGCTGAAGTAGTAGGCGTCGAACTGGGTCGGGTCGAGCCGGAGCCCGCCGACCGCCGAGGTGCCGTCCACCAGCACGAGCCCGTCCGCGGCCGGCCGGCGCACCTCCATCGCGACGCCGGTCGAGGTCTCGTTATGGGTCAGGCAGTAGGCGTCGACGCCGGGGTCGGGACGGGGCTCGGGATGGTCACCCGGCTCGCTCTCGATCACCTCCGCCTCGCCGATGTGGGGCGCCGCCGCGGCCGCTGCTGCGAACTTCGACGAGAACTCGCCGAAGGAGAGATGCTGGCTACGGGCCTCGATGAGGTTGAACGTCGCAGCGTCCCAGAAGAGCGTCGCGCCGCCGTTGCCGAGCATGACCTCGTAGCCGTCCGGCAGCTGCATGAGCTCCGCCACGCCCGCGCGCGCCCGGCCGACCAGATCGCGCACCGGCCGCTGGCGATGGCTCGTTCCGAGCGGGCCTGCGCCGGCCGCGGCGAGCGCCTCGACCGCCTCCGGCCGCACCTTCGACGGCCCGCACCCGAAGCGCCCGTCCTGCGGCCGGATGGCCTCGGGGATGCGGATGTCCGGGACCGTCGTGCTCACGCGCCGATGCTAGCGGCGCCGGCGCCGCACGAGCCCCTGCCATTCGTCACCCTCCCGCTGGAGGGCCATCAGGCGGTGGCCGGTCTCGTGGCACCAGGCCGGCAGGTCGACCTCGATCAGCGGGTCGTCCGCCAGGAGCGCCACCACCTCCTCGTCGGCCGCCCGGGCCAGCGCCCGGTCGAGGAGCTGCAGGGGCACCGGGCAGTAGGTGCCCAGGGCGTCGACCGTCCTCATGGGCCGATCGGGCTCAGGGCCCGCAGCCGGGCGACGGCGTCCGCGAACGCCACGGCGGCCAGGTCGACCTCCGCCTCCGTCGTCGCCGGGCCGAGCGTGAACAGGACGGCCGAGTGGGTCCACGGCGGCTCGAGGCCGATCGCCTCGAGCACGGGCGCGGCCTTGCGGGCGTCGGCCGAGCAGGCCGACCCGGGCGAGGCGGCCACGCCGGCCTCCGCGAGCGCGAGCACCAGCGCCTCCCCGTCGACCCAGCCGGCCGAGACCTGGACGTGCCCGGGCACCCGGCCGGAGCGCGGGCCGTTCAGCCGCACGTCCGGCACAGCGAGCAGGCGCTCGACGAGGCGCTCGGCGAGGGCGCTCATGCGCGCGGCCCGCTCGCCCAGCTCCGCCGCCGCGATGCGCGCCGCCTCGCCGAGCCCGGCGATGCCGGGGAGGTCGACGGCGCCGGCGCGCTTCCCGGCCTCCTGGGCGCCGCCCTCGACGAGCGGATGGATGCGCGCTCCCGGGCGGACGTAGAGCGCGCCGACCCAGCCCGGCCCGGACATCGATCGCCCGCCCAGCGTGAGGGCGTCGCAGCCGAAGGCCGTGACGTCGACCGGGACGAGGCCTGCCGTGGCGCCGGCGTCCACGTGGACCCTCGCCGGGGAGCCGGTCGCGCGCACCGCGGCCACCAGAGCCGGGACGTCCTGGATCGTCCCGATCTCCGGCTGCCCGTGCGGGAGCGTCACCAGCGCCGTGTCCGGGCGGACGGCCGCCGCCAGGTCCTCCGGCGGCACCACCCCCAGCTCGTCCACGCCGACCAGGGTGAGCTCGCCGCCGTCTCGGGTGGCCGTGCGGCACGCGGCCAGCGTGGCCGGATGCTCGACTGCGGTCGCGACGACGTGGCGTCCCAGCGCGCGGTTCGCCGAGAGGAGCCCCTTCACCGCGAGGTTGCGCGCCTCGGTGTCGCCGCCGGTGAAGACGACGTCCTCGTCCGGTGCCCCGATGAGCGCGGCGACGTGCCCGCGGGCGGCCTCCAGAGCCTCTGCAGGGACGCGCGCCCACTCGTGCAGCGCCTCCGGGCTACCGAACTCGTCCTCGAGGAAGGGCCGCATCGCCGCCCGCACGCGGGGGTCGAGGGGCCCGGAGGCCCCGTGGTCGAGGTAGGCGCCGGGTCGGTCCACTACGATGGCGCCGATTGTAGGAGCCGAGAGGGGGACCCGGGGTGAGGGCGCGATCCGCAACGATGCTCGTCGCCGTGCTGGCTGCGGCGGGATTGGCAGCCGCCGGATGTGGCAGCTCGTCCAGCGGCTCGGCCACGGTCGGCGGCGCGACGGCCGGCCAGACGGTCACCGGAGCGGGCCTCGCGCAGAACGCGCCGTGCAGCACCGTCACGCCGCGGAGCGCCGGCCAGAAGAAGCCGCAGTTCACGAAGGCCCAGCAGGTGCTCAAGCCCGGTCACCAGTACGCGATCGTCATGCGCACCTCTTGCGGCCAGATCCGGATCGTCCTCGACAAGAAGGCCGGGGGCCCCATCCCGAACTCCATAGCGTTCCTGACCACGAAGCGGTTCTACGACGGGCTCACGTTCCACCGCGTCGTCCCGGACTTCGTGCTCCAGGGCGGCGACCCGCTCGGCGACGGCACCGGTGGCCCCGGCTACACCGTCGTCGGCCCGGTGCCTGCCGGCTTCCAGTACCGCGTCGGCGACGTCGCGATGGCGAAGACCCAGAGCGAGCCGGCCGGCACGGCGGGCTCGCAGTTCTTCATCGTCTCGAGCCGCAACGGCGGGCTGAACCTCACGGCGCAGCCGGTCTACGGGATCCTCGGCCACGCCCGGGACGCGACCTCCATCACGACGATCCGGCGCATCGCGGCGCTCGGGGTGTCCGACGGGCCGCCGAGCCAGCCCGTCTACATCATCACCGCGCGCCTGATCCAGACGGGCTAGCGCGGGACCGGTGGGGATCGCCCGACACGTCGGACCGCTGCGCGGGCTCCTCGTGCGCGAGGACGTGCCGGAGGTCGCCCCAGCCGTGCTCGACGAGTGGTTCCAGAAGGACGAGCTGCGGCGGGCGCGCGCCTATCGCCGGGGCACATGGGCGATGTGGGCCGTCGGAGCCCCGGCCGGCCCCACGGCGTCGGTCAAGGTCGCGCTTCGTGCCGGACGCTGGGCGCCGGTGCTGGCGCGGGCGTCCTTCGGGTCCCCGGCGCTTGCCGGCGCGACCTTCGGCGTCGGCACGGTGCTCGCCGGGCGTGTGGCGGGCCTCCCGCTTTCGGTCGCGCGCTACGCGTGGGGCCGCGGGTTCGGCATCGTGGTCCAGCCCCCGCGTGACTGGCTGAAGGACCTGGGCAAGGCGACGGCCCTGCAGGCCGTCCTGGCCGCCGGCATCGGGGGCGGCACCGCGGCCCTCATGCGGGCGCGGCCGCGGACGTGGTGGGCCTGGGCCTGGGGGGCGGCCGGCGCCGCCTCGATGGCGCTGGCGTTCCTCTCGCCGCTCGTGATCGAGCCGCTCTTCCAGAAGACGCGGCCGCTCGACGACGAGGAGCTGCGCGAGGACATCCTGGAGCTCGCCCGCCGGATGGGGGTCCGGGCGCGCGATGTGGTGGTGAGCGACGCCAGCCGGCGGACAACGGCCTCGAACGCCTACGTCTCGGGCCTCGGCGCCAGCCGCCGGGTGGTCCTGTTCGACACGTTGCTGCGCGACTTCCCGCGCAACCAGGTCCGGTTCGTGGTCGCCCACGAGCTCGCCCACGTCGCCCACCGGGACATCCTGCGGCTCGGGGTCGCGGCGCAGGCGCTGGCGCTGCCCGGCGTGCTGCTCGCCGCCGGCGCCGGCGGGGTGCTCGGGCGCGGCGAGGGCACGGCGGGGACCCTGCGGCGGCTGGCGGTCGTCGCCGCAGCGTCGGAGGTGCTCGGCGTGGTGGCGGCGCCGCTCCTCAACCGGGTGAGCCGCCAGGTCGAGCGCGAGGCCGACTGGGCGGCCCTGCAGGCGACCGGCGATCCGGACGCCGCGATCGAGCTCCAGCGGGGCCTTGTGCTGCGCAACCTGGGCGTGCCGAACCCGCCTCCGTGGGTTCAGCTCGTCCTGGGCTCGCACCCCACGGCGCTCGAGCGCATCGGGCTCGCGCTCCGCGCGCGGGCCTGACGCGGGAGGTTCGCCGCCTCCGCGGCGCGGCTACCATTGCCGCCCGTGCCCGACGCCGCCCTCATCGCCCCGATCCGCGAGACGCTCGCGGCCGCCGCGCGTGACCTCGTCGGGGACGCCGCGCCGCCGGTCGAGCTCGCCGCGCCGGCCAACCCCGAGCACGGCGACCTGGCGACGCCGCTCGCGATGGCCCTCGCGCGCCCTGCCCGGCGCTCGCCGCGGGAGATCGCGGAGTCGCTCGCCGAGGTGCTTCGCGACGGCGGGCTGGTGGAGGGGGCCGAGGTCGCCGGCCCCGGCTTCCTCAACCTGACGCTCCCGCCGGCGTGGTTCGCCGACGCGGCCGCCGCGGTCGTGTCGGCGGGCCCGGACTACGGCGCCGGCCAGGCCGACCCGGCCCAGGACGTGCACCTCGAGTTCGTCTCCTCGAACCCGACCGGACCGCTGCACGTGGGCCACGCGCGCCACGCCGCCTACGGCGACTCCCTCGGCCGCATCCTCGGCTTCGCCGGCCACACGGTCCACCGCGAGTTCTACGTCAACGACTACGGGCGCCAGATGGAGCTCTTCGGGGCGTCGGTCGCCGCGCGCTACGGCGAGCTGGCCGGCGTCGAGACGCCCTTCCCGGAGGACGGGTACCGGGGCGACTACGTCGCCGAGATCGCGGCCAGGATCCGTGGCGAGGTGGGCGACGCGTACCGGGACGCGCTCGACCCGCTCGAGCCCGAGGCCCTCACGTTCTTCGCGCTGCGCGGCAAGGACCTGATG
>DATFWK010000019.1:0-7699 GCA_035259345.1 Miltoncostaeaceae bacterium
GCGGTCCCAGCGCTCGGTGAAGACGTTCGCGTCGGTGCTCATGGGCGCCGCATGCCGGTTACGGGGCGACCGTCGCGCAGATGACGCGAACCGTGATGCCCCAGCTCTGGAGCGCCGTGGGGTCCTCGACCGACACAGTCCAGCCCGTGCCGGCGGCGTTCGGGCCGTTCGAGATGGTGTTGAGGCCGTTGTTCTGACCCACGGTCTCGAAGCCGCCGCCGATGGGCCGCTTCGGAGCGGGGCAGGCGATGCCGGCCACCTTCGGCGTTAGGGCATCGACCGCGGTCGTCGACGTGAGGACCACATAGCCGCTCATTCCAGGTGTACCGGTGGGGCCGGTGACCCCCGGGGGCCCCGTCGGGCCCGCGGCGCCGGACGGGCCGGGGTCGCCCCGCAGGCCGACGGGTCCCTGGATGCCCTGGATCCCCTGCACCCCGCGCGGGCCGTTGCCGCCCTTCGCACCCTGCGGACCCTGGGGGCCGACCGGGCCGCCGATACCCTTGATGCCGGCGATGTCCGTCGCCTTGATCGAGTGGTCGGCCACGTCCGCGCCGGTCAGCGAGCCGTTGCGCACGTCGATCCCGGTGATGCTGCCGTCCTTGATCTGACTTCCCGTGATCAGCCCGGCGGCCGTCGCGCCGCCTGCCGCTGCGATGACCACCGCCACCACGCCGAGCACCAGCCCCGGCGAGGGGGGCCAGAGCCCCTTCAGCGGGTTGGATCGCCCGCGCTCGTCCATGACGTCCCCCTTCTCGTGCCCCCGTGATCCCCTTCGCCGCCCCGTCGCGGGACCCCTGCCCGCGGCGCGGCCGAGTAGATTCACGGATCGTGCCACCTCGCCTGCCGCAGCCAAAGCGATCGGTGCTCGAGCGCTCGATCGAGATCGACGTCCCGGCCGACAGGCTCTTCCGCTTTCACCTCGACACCCGCAACGCGCCGAGGGTCTCGCCCCGCAGCCAGGAGTTCCTGTCGATCGAGGGCCGCTTCCCGGTCCAGGAGGGCGACGTCGTCGAGGTCAAGGTGCGCCAGGCGCCCATCCCGGTCGCGCAGCTGTGGCGCGTGAAGGTGGAGGCCGTGGTCCCGAACCGCGCCCTCGTGGACGTCGCGCTCGACTCGCCGTTCGCCGAGTGGCGGCACGAGCACCGCTTCGAGCCGATCGACCGGGACCGCACGCGCCTCACGGACCGCGTGACGTACCGCCTCCCCGGCGGCCCGCTCGGGCCGGTGATCGACCGGATCCTCGTGCGCCGCATGCTCGAGAAGACGTTCGAGGCGCGCCAGCGCAACACGAAGACCCTCCTGGAGGCCCGGTGAGGGCGGTCGTCCAGTCGGCGCCCGGCGGCCCCGAGACGCTCTCGATCGGTCACGTGCCGGATCCCGACCTCGGCCCCGGCGAGGTCCTGGTGGCGGTCAGCGCCACGGCGCTCAACCGCGCCGACACCATCCAGCGCCGGGGCTTCTACCCGCCCCCGCCCGGCGCCAGCGACATCATGGGGCTCGAGGCGATGGGGCGGGTGGTCGCGCTCGGGCCCGGCGTGCACGGCGTGGAGGTCGGGCGGCGGGTGATGGCGCTGGTCGGCGGCGGCGGGCATGCGGAGCTTGTCTCCGTGCCCGTCGGCCAGCTCATGCCCGTGCCGGACAACCTGAGCGACGAGGAGGCCGCCGGCGTGCCGGAGGTGTTCCTGACCGCGTGGTTGACCATCCGGCGGCTCGCGCGGCTCGAGGCCGGCGAGACGATGCTCGTCCACGCCGCCGCCAGCGGGGTCGGCACGGCCGCGATCCAGATCGCCCGGGAGCTCGGCGCGCGCGCGATCGGGACATCGCGCTCGGAGGAGAAGCTGTCGGTGCCGCGAGACCTGGGCGCCGAGACGATCGCGGTGCCGGACGGGCGCTTCGCCGAGCGGGTCCGCGAGCTGACCGACGGGCACGGGGCCGACGTGATCATCGACCTGGTCGGTGCCTCGTACTGGCACGAGAACGTCGCCAGCCTCGCCCGCCTCGGGCGCATCGTGCTGACCGGCCTGGTGGGCGGCCGGCGCGTCGAGGTGGATCTCGGGGCGCTGCCCGCGCTGCAGGCGACCGTCTTCGCGAGCTCGCTGCGGGGGCGCACGCCGGCGGAGAAGGCCGAGATCGTCGCGGACTTCACGGAGTGGGGGCTCCCACGCCTCGCCGACGGCCGCCTTTGGTCCGTCGTCGGGGCCATCCTTCCCTTCGATCGCATCGCCGAGGCGCACGAGCTGCTCGAGGGCGACACGGTGGCCGGCAAGGTGGTGTTGCGGGTTCAGTGACCGGCCAGGAGGCCGCCCGTGCGCGTCGAAGCGGAGGCTGACCACCCCGTCGACCCGCGCCGGACCGAGGCTCCGCGCGGTCGTGCCCGAGGAGGGCCGATGTACAAGAAGATCCTGGTCGTCGTCGGACTCGGCGGACTGCTCTACTGGATCGCCCGCGAGCGCCTGGGCGGCTCGGCGGACGAGTTCGCGTTCACCGAGATCCCGCCGGACGAGATCGTCGACGGGATCACCTGAGGCCACCGGACGGGCCGCCCGGGCCCGGTCCCTCAGGCGGCGGGCGTGCCCTCGGGGATCGCGGCGCCGATCTCGAGCCGCCCGGTCCTGAGCGAGGCCCGCACCGGCCCGAGGGCCGCCTCGAAGTCCGGCCGCGGCCCGGCGGGCCCGAAGCGGCGGATCGTCGCGAGGAAAGCGTCGACCATCTCGGTGTCGTAGCGGGTCCCCGCCTGCGTGACCAGCTCGCGCCAGGCCTCGGTGGGAGCCTTCGCCCGCCGGAAGCGGCGGGCCGAGGTCATCGCGTCGTAGGAGTCGACAACGGCGAGCAGGCGCGCGAGGGGCGGGATGCGCTCGTGGGACAACCCGAACGGGTAGCCGCTGCCGTCGCCACGCTCGTGGTGGGCGGCGACCGCCGCGGCGACCGTGCCGAGGCCGGGCAGGGCCGCGAGGAGGTCCGCGCCGACCTGCGGGTGGCGGCGGACCAGCGCCCACTCTCCCTCGTCCAGCCGGCCGCGCTTGGCGAGCAGCGGCTGCGGAAGCGCGATCTTGCCGACGTCGTGCAGGAGGCCGCCGAGCCGCGCGGCGTCGCGGTCGGGGCCGGCCCACCCCAGCTCCGCGGCGACGGCCGCGGCGAGCGAGGCGACCCTCGCCGAGTGGCGCGCGGTCGGTCGGTCCCAGCGCTCGACCCGGAGCACGACCTCCGTGGCGGCCGGCCGGCGGGCCGGCGCGATGGCGGCCGTGTCCATGCCAGGGGACTACTCCCCGGCGGGGCGAGTCCCTGCCTGGAGCGCCTCAGTCGCCGCGGATCGCCCGGCGCAACTGGTGCAGGAGCTCCTGAATGCGCAGGAACTCGTCCACGTCGCCGCCCTCGCGGGCCCGCGCCGCGCGGCGCTCGAGCGAGCGCTCCTGGAGCCGGTAGGTGGCCTCCCGCAGCTCGGCCTCCTCCGCGCCCGCGACGGCCGCCTCGGCCCGGAGGGCTGCCGCGAGCCCGGCGAGCTCCTCCGGCCAGCGGTCGGCGGTCGTCCCAGAGGCCAGCAGGGCGAACGCGCGGCGGTGCTCGTCGACCTCGAACGCGTCCTCGCTCATCGACCCGAGGTAGCGGGGCGCCGCCTCGGGCAGCGCGACGGCGAGCACGAGCAGGCGCCGCTCGCGCTCCTCGTCCGACGACAGCCTGCGGCTCACCGGGTCCGGCCCGCCGGCGCCCGCGCGCTCTCGCCGGGCCTCCTCCCGCAGCCGCTCCTCGAGCGGCCGGGAGAGCCCGAGCAGGCTGGCCGCGATGCGCACCGCCTCGTCCTTCTCGACCGAGTCCGGGAAGCGGCGCATCAGCGCCGTGACCTCGCCCAGCGCGCGGTCGCGCTCGGCGGCCGTCCGGCCGGCGCGGGCGATGCGGGCCCGCACGAGCCACTCCATGAGCGGCACCGGCTCCTCGACGGCCCGCCTGAGCGTGGCGAGGCCTTCGCCGTCACCGGCCAGGTCACCGGGGTCACGGCCGGCCGGCAGCGGCACCGCGGTGAGCCGCACCGCGAGGTCGCCCGCGGCCTCGACCGTGCGCCAGGCCGCCTCCTCCCCGGCCCGGTCGGCGTCGAAGCACAGCCGCACCTCCTGCGCGACGCGCGCCAGCAGCCGCATCTGCTCGGCCGTCAGCGACGTGCCCATGCAGGCCACCGCCGCCTCGACGCCGCTCGCGGTCAGCGCCATCACGTCCGTGTAGCCCTCGGAGACGGCGATCCAGCCCTGCCGCGCGGCCTCGGGGCGCGCGAGCGAGAGGCCGAACAGGAGCCGCCGCTTGCGGAACGTCGGGCCCTCCGGCGAGTTGACGTACTTCGCCCGCTCGGCCGGGTCGAGCGTCCGCGCTCCGAAGCCCTGAACGCGCCCCCGCCCGTCCGCGATCGGGAACACGATCCTGGAGACGAAGAAGTCGCGGGCGACGCCGCCCCGAAGCTGGGCGAGCCCGGCGGCGAGCAACTGGTCGCGCGAGAAGCCGGCGCGGGCCGCGTGCCCGGCCAGCACCGACCCGCCATTCGGCGCGTAGCCGATCCGGAAGCGCCGGACCAGGTCCTCGCCGAACCCGCGGCCGGCGAGGTAGGCGCGCGCGGTCGCGGCCTCGTCCATGCGCCAGAGCGAGCTCTCGTAGAACGACGCGGCGCGGTCGAGCAGCTCCAGCCGCCGCTCCGCGGCGATGCGCTCGGCCTCCTCCTGAGGCGAGGCGCGGAGGTGGCGTAGCGGCACGCCGAAGCGCTCGGCGAGCGCCTCGATGGCCTCGGGGAACGACGCGGCTCCCTCGCGCTCGCGCATCCAGGTGATCGCGTCCCCGCTGGCCCCGCAGCCGAAGCAGTAGTAGGTGCGGTTCTCGGGCGGGATCAGGACGAAGGAGGGCGTGCGCTCCTCATGGAACGGGCAGCGCGCGCGCCAGCGCCCGCCGCTTCGCACCAGCTCGACGCGACCGCGCAGGAGCTCCACAAGGTCGGCGGCGCGCCGGACCTCCTCGATGCTCTCCGGGTCGATCTCGGGCACCGGCTGAGTCTGACACCCGCCCGGGCCTCAGAACGCGAGCCCGATGGCCCCCTCGTCGACCGGCAGCGGGCTCGCCGGAAGGCCGTCCACCGGGGCCGGCGCGTTGTAGCCGCCCGGGGCGACGTCGTTCGGCCCGTCCGGGTAGAAGACCGCGGCGATGGCCTGGATCTGCCCCCGGCCCGGGCCGATCTCGAACTGGCCCCCGCCGTAGCAGGCGATCCCCTCGCGCTCGCAGTGCTCGATGCACTCGAGCAGGCCAGCGACCGTGCCGAACCGCGACGGCTTGATGTTGCACCAGCCGGTGGGCGGCAGCCGCAGCAGGTCGGCGAGGCTGTGGACCGGCGCGTCGAACGACACGCGCCGCGCCTCCGCCGCGACGACCGGCGCCGTGTCGGCGGTCAGCATCGGGTCCTCGAGCACGACATCCGGGAAGGCGGCGGCGACGCGCGCGTAGAACGCGGCCGGGTCCTCCGGCTGTGTGATCCAGTCG
This sequence comes from Miltoncostaeaceae bacterium, assembly GCA_035259345.1. Taxonomy (GTDB): domain Bacteria; phylum Actinomycetota; class Thermoleophilia; order Miltoncostaeales; family Miltoncostaeaceae; genus DATFWK01. Next base: position 5,509 of record DATFWK010000019.1, read on the forward strand.
CCCACGTAGTGGCCCTTGAGGTCCACCACGCGCACGCGGTCGAGGCCGGCGAAGCGGGCCATGTCGGCGTCCGTCCAGTCCGACGCCGAGTCGAGCTTGAGCTCGAGGTCGGGGTAGCCGGCGAGGAGCGCCTCGAGGTTGAGCGAGGGCGATGCGCAGAATCGGACCGGACGGGCCGTGCGGCCCACGGCCGCAGCCAGCGACAGCCCGGCCTGCCGCAGGCCCAGGTCGAGCAGCGCGCTCTCGTACGCCCAGCGGCGGAAGTCGCGCGCCCCCGGCTGCGCCGGGGGGACCGGGAAGAGCCGGACGCCGTCGAGCAGCTCGCTCCACTCGCCCAGCGTGCGCCGGCCCGGCTCGGGCAGCAAGGGCAGGCGGCCGTGGGCGTCCTGGTCTGCCTCGACGTACGAGATGTCCTCCCCGCGACCGGTCTCCCCGCCCCCCGAGAGCTCCACGACCGTCGAGACGCGCATGAAGCGCTGCGCCTCATGGGCGATGCGCCGGCGCTCGGCCCGCTCGACGGTGACCTCGAGGCCGGCGAGGCTCGAGAAGAGGCTCACGGGCCGGGACCCTATTCGAGGAATCCCGGCCCGCGCCCGAGGTCGTCCCCTACGACGCTCCCGCCGTGAGGATCCGCGTGGTCGCCCGCGCGGGGGCCAGGCCGGCGTACCCGCCGCGCCAGCCGCCCGGGCCGGCGAACGTGACCTGCGGCCAGACGGCGATCGCCCCGAGCACGTCCGGCGGGCCGACGTACAGCCGCTGGTCCCGGCGGTCGGCGGTGCGCAGGACGCTGCGCACCCGCCCGTCCGGGAGGAACACGGACTGGACGCCGTCGCTGAAGGCACGGTTGGCGAGGCGCGTCCGCTCGCGCCAGACCAGCCGCGGCCCGCTCAGCCGCGGCAGCGGCACGTCGAACCCGGGCCGCACGCCGGGCTGGGCGGCGGTCCGCGCGACGCGCACGAGCCGCTTGGCGCCGCTCGCCAGCTCGCGCTCGTAGACCCAGGCGGCGGTGGAGTCGTCGCGGACCAGGCTCCACACGGCCCGGTCGCGCTCCAGGTCCGCGCCGGCGATGTGCACCGGGCCAGAGACGTCCGACAGCACGCGTGTGGTGCCGTCCGTGCGCCGCAGGATCAGCCGCTCGCGCCCCGTTCCGTAGGCGTACGAGCCGCCGGTCCGCAGCACTTCGCGCCAGGCGACGTTGCCGGAGCCGTCCCGCCAGACGCCCGTGACGCGCACGACGTCGCCGAGCAGCGTCTGGCGCAGGATGACCGTGGACTGCGTCGGCCTGCGCGTGTCGGCCGTGACGACCTCGGCGACGCGGGCGCCGCCGATCGTCTGCTCCCGTACCCAGGCGACCAGCGGCCCGTACGCGTCGGCGGCGACGATCGTCCGCGCGGCGGCGTCGGAGGTCTCCTTGTCGAGCTGGGTCTCGGTCGCGGCCGGAAGGCGGAACGAGGAGACCCGCCGGAGGCCATCCGAGCCGAGCACGGTGGCGACCAGCGTGTTCGCCCGCAGGCCGGCCAGGCGGATCGTGTCGCAGCCGGCCGAGCCGAGGGACGTGAGCTGGACGCTCCGCTTGGTCGCGTACGGGCGGGACCAGACCTGCGACGGCCCCGACGGTGACAGGCACCGCACCCAGGCGACCGAGCGGTCCCCCCGCAGTACCTGGTGAACGATCCCGCTCTGCTGCACGAGCGTCAGCGGCGCTCCAGCGGCGGCCCCGGTCCCCAACCCAAGGGCCGCCAGCGCGGCGCCGACGACAGCCGGTCCCCGCATGCCTCACCCTCCTGCTTCGGACTCCGGTTGTTGTCGGCACGCAGGGTATGCGCGAAGGGTTCGTAAACAAGGGCCGAGAAGTAAGGAATGCGTGAGAGCTAGGGCCGCCTACATCGCGAGCCCGCTCACGGCAAACCGAGTGGTGGCCCGGGGTCTGGTGGGGCCCCGGCCGGGGACGCCGTCAGACCGCGCCGGGGCCGGCGGGGGCCCGGCTCTCCGCCGACAGGAGCTCGACGACGTGCTGCAGGAGCTTCCACATCACGTCGGGGTTCTCGTGCGCGAAGTTCCGGAAGTCCCAGAACGGGATCTCGAGGCAGCGCATCTCGGTCTCGGCGGTGACGGTCGCCGTCCGCTCGCGCTCGGTGATCAGGGCCAGCTCCCCGAAGTGGTCGCCCGGGCCGAGGCGCGCGACCTCGTT
>DATFWK010000020.1:0-5845 GCA_035259345.1 Miltoncostaeaceae bacterium
ATCGCCGTCTCGCGCGGCGCGGCGGCCGCACGGTCCGCGCTCGAGCGGGCGCTCGCCGAGCGCCGGGACGAGACCCGCATCATCCGCCTCGAGCAGGTCCCCGAGCGGTTCGTGGCCGGGGAGGAGCGAGCGCTCGTCCACTGGCTGAACAGCGGTCCCGCGAAGCCCACCGCCGGCGCGCGACCCTTCCAGCGCGGCGTCCACGGCCGGCCGACGCTGGTCCAGAACGTCGAGACCCTGGCGAACGTGGCCCTGATCGCGCGCTACGGCCCGGACTGGTTCCGCGCAGCCGGCACGGACGATGAGCCCGGCACGGTGCTCGCCACCCTGCTCGGCGGCGTCGGCCGGCCGGGGGTCGTCGAGACCGAGCCCGGCGTGGCCCTGGGCGACCTCGTAGCCCGTGCCGGCGGCACGGCCGGGCGCCCGGCGGCCGTGCTGCTCGGCGGCTACTTCGGCGCCTGGATCCCCGCGAGCGCGCTGGACCTCCCGTTCACCACGGACGCCCTGGGGCCGCTCGGCGCCCGCGTGGTCGCCGTGCTGCCCGAGGGGACATGCGGCCTCGCCGAGACCGCGCGCGTGGTCCGCTGGCTCGCAGGCGAGAGCGCCCGGCAGTGCGGGCCATGCCGCTTCGGGCTTCCGGCCGTGGCCGGCGCGCTCGAGGGACTGGCGTCAGGAGCGAGCGGGCTGCCCGCACTCCGCCGTCTCGAGCAACTGGGCGGGACGATCGCCGGCCGCGGTGCCTGCGCCCATCCGGACGGCGTCGTGCGGCTCGTCAGGACCGCGCTCGACGTCTTCGCCGCGGAGGTTTCGGCGCATCTCGACGGCTGCTGCTCGGCGGCCGGCGGGGCGCCGGTGCTTCCGGTCCCGAGGAACGACCAAGGGTGGAGGTGAGCGCGATGAGCGGGCGTCTGCGGGTCGACCCGATCCGCTGCGAGGGTCACGGCCACTGCGCCGAGCTGCTCCCGGAGCGGATCCGCCTGGACGAGTGGGGCTTCCCGATCGTCGACGGCCGGCCGCTCCCTCCGGAGCTCGTCAGGGCGGCCCGCCGCGCGGTGGAGGGCTGCCCGCGGCTGGCGCTCAGGCTGACGGAGGGCTGACGGGCTCCGGCGTGCCGGTGCCCGCCGCGGTCGGCACGGCCCCGCGTGCCAGCCCGGCCAGGCGGACCGAGAAGGGCCGCGAGTCGAGCGCCTCGACGGTCAGATAGGCGATGACGACAGCCACGATGACCAGGGGCGAGACGGCGATCCCCGCCTTCGCGGTCAGGAGCAGCGCGATCACGACCGACGAGAGCGGCAGCCGCAGGACGGCGACCACCGCGGCACCCATCAGCACGGCGACCGCCGGGGACTGGGCGAAGCCGGGAAGATGCCCGGCGAGGATGCCGGCGGTCACGCCGAGGAAGATCGCCGGGAACGTCGGGCCGCCGCGGAAGCTGCCCAGCGAGAGGCTCCACGCGAGGCCCTTGAACACGATGAGCAGGCCGAGCGTGGAAAGCGGCAGGGCGGGCGCGCTGAAGAGCGTTCCGAACGAGTCCTGGCCGGAGAAGAGCACCGCGTTCGTCGACTGGTCCGTCGCCTGGCTGAAGGCGATCGCGAGCCCGCCGACCACGAGCGCGGCCACGGTGGTGAGGGCGAACGGCCGCCGCGCCACGATCCGCATGCTGAGCCGCGCCAGCTCGACGATCACGAACGTGACGACGGCGGCGGCGAGGGCGAGGAGGATCGTCCAGCCGAAGTCGCTGCCGTCCGGGCCGGGGAAGGGAGCGAGGTTGAAGGGCGTCAGCGCCCACGCGCTCGTGGAGAGGCCGGTCCAGTCCCCCAGGCCGATGAACAGGAGCGAGCCGATCCCGGCGGCGATGAGCCCCGGAAGCAGGACGAGCGGCAGCATCGCCCCGCCGAGCCCCGCCGCCTCGATGATGATCACCGCGCCGATGACCGGCGAGCCGAAGATCGTGGAGATGGCGGCGAAGCTCCCGGCGGCGGCCATGATCGTGAGCGCCTGCTGGGGCGCGTCGCGCCGGACACCGCGCATCGCGATGATGCCCAGGCCCATGCCGAGGGCGATGAGCGGCGCCTCGGGGCCGAGGACGAGCCCCAGGCCGAGCGTCGCCAGCGCGGCGAGGAGGACCCCGGGAAGCTCGATCGGCTGGGTCGGGGCGCCCCCGGTCTTGAGGCCGTCCGCCGGCACGTGGCCGCCGCGGCCCGGCAGGCGCTCGATGGCGAACGCGGTGAGGATGCCGGCGAGCGCGAGCCATGGCAGCGGCCACCAGGCCGGGGCGGTGTCGTATCCGAGCTGATCCGGAAGGTCGGTGTAGACGCCCTGCTGGATGCCGTGGACGAGCTCGAGGAAGCCCCAGGAGGCGAGCGACACCACCACGCCGATGATCGCCGCGATGACCAGGAGCCCCCGGTACTGCCTGCTGCGGAGCAGCGTTCCCGGATCGACGGCCGTCGCGCCGGCGCCAGCCGTGCCGGAGGCCGCTTGGACCGGAGGTTGCGCTTCGCTCGTCAGGTGCCCTCGGATCCCAGGGAGCCGGATACGGCCGGCACGTGCGGACCGGCGGCACAGTCAAGCCGGGGGCCGAGCCGCGGACATCGTCCGAACGGGATGAAACGGCGGCGGGCCCGCGTCGGGCAGGGGCGCCCGGCGGCCGTATCGTCCCATCCGGTCGATGCACCGGGCCGGGGCGTGCGGTTGACTTCCCTCGCGCAGGCGCCCGCCCGCGGCGAACGGAAGGGAGAGCCCGTGGCCGAGCCCACGGCGGCCAAGGTGACAAAGGGGCCCTCGGAGGCCTCGACCGTCCCGGCGCGCCAGGGGCTGGTGCTCCTCGCCCTGATCCTGGTGGCCGGGGTCGCCAACCTGAACCTGTCCGTGGCCAACGTTGCCCTGCCGTCGATCGGGAAGGCCTTCGACTCGTCGCAGACGACCCTCGATCTCATCGCGGTCGGCTACTCCCTCGGCCTCGCCTGCTCGGTCCTCTACCTCGGCGCCCTCGGCGACCGCTACGGGCGCAAGATGATGCTGCTGCTCGGCATGGCGCTCTCGGTGCCGGCCTGCCTGTTGGCGGCGTACGCGCCGACCGACACCGTGCTCTTCGTCGCCCGCTTCGTCGGCGGACTCTCTGCCGGTATGGCCTACCCGACGACGCTCGCGCTGATCACGGCGCTCTGGTCCGGCCCGGCGCGCACGCACTCGATCGCGCTCTGGTCCGCGATCGGCGGCGGCATCGCCGCACTGGGGCCGATCGTCTCGGGCGCCCTGCTCGAGCACTTCTGGTGGGGGTCGGTCTTCCTCGTCACGCTCCCGCTCGCAGTGCTGGCCTTCGTGATGGCGCTCCTACTCGTTCCGAGCAACGTGAACGAAGGGACGGAGCCGGTCGACAACTTCGGCGGCATCCTCTCGGTGATCCTCGTCGCGGCGCTGATCCTGTCGATCAACTTCGCCCCCGTGCCCAACAAGGGCGAGCTCACGCTCGTGCTCGCCGGCGTCGCGCTCGTCGCGCTGATCGCGTTCGTCCTACGCCAGCGCCGGGCGCGGAACCCGCTGTACGACCTCCACGTGGCGGCGCGGCGGACCTTCTGGGTCGCGGCCTGCGCCGGCATCATCGTGTTCGGCTCGCTCATGGCAGCGCTCTTCGTGAGCCAGCAGTACCTCCAGAACGTGCGCGGCTACTCGACGCTCGAGGCGGGCGCCGCGTTCCTGCCCGGGATCATCTTCATGGTCCTGGTGGCGCCCCGCTCGGCCAAGCTCATCGAGTCGCACGGGTCACGGTTCACGCTGCTCTTCGGCTACGTGTTCCTGTTCCTGGCGTTCCTCTTCATGCTGCTGCTCTGGAAGGAGGACACGCCGTACTGGCAGATCGGCTTCGCCTACGCCTTCATGGGCATCGGCGTGGGGCTGGCCGGCACGCCGGCGTCGCACTCGCTGACCGGGTCGGTGCCGGTCCAGCGCGCGGGGATGGCCTCCGGGACGGCCGACCTCCAGCGGGACCTGGGGGGCGCGATCATGCAGTCGATCTTCGGCGCGCTCCTCACCGCCGGCTACGCGGCGGCGGCCGGCGCGGCGATCGCCGCCGCGCCGAACGGCAGCCAGATCAACGACAGCGTCGAGAACGAGCTCACCAAGTCCTTCGACAGCGCCGAGGCCGTCGCGGCCCAGTACCCGCAGTACGCCGACCAGATCACGGCGGCAGCGAAGACCTCCTTCCTCCAGGGTGACCAGTGGGCCTACAGCGCCGGCCTCATCGCGGTCGTGGCCGGCGCCGCGCTCGTCTTCTTCTTCTTCCCACGGCCGCAGGAGGAGCTCCGGCTGCTCGAGGAGTACCACGCCGAGGACGTCGCGGGGCGGCCGAGCCAGCCCGGGCCCGCGCCGGCGGCCCCGCCCGCCCCGGCCGGCGCCTAGTCCTCCTCGGGCAGGCCCGCCGGGCCCTCGAGCACGGTCCACTCGCCCGGCGCGAGCACGCGGACCTCGACCGGCGGCGCCAGGACGGCCGCGTCCGTGGCGAACTCGGGCCCCGGCGTGCTCAGGAACGTCGCCGAGCGAGGGATCCAGAACGGGCGATAGGTGCCCCAGTGGATGGGGATGGCGACCCGCGGCTCGAGCAGCCGCAGCGCCTCGGCGGCCCGCCTCGGGTCGAGGTGCCCCGGCCCGATGCGCGGCCCCCAGCCCCACACCGGAAGCAGCGCGAGGTCGAGCGGGTCCTCCGTGATGTCGGCCATCCCCGCGAACAGGTCCGTATCGCCGGCGAAATAGACGCTTCGCGTCCCGCTCACCAGGTAGCCCAGCGCCGGCCCCACCGCCGTGCCGGTGCGCCGTCGCCCGTCGTGGTCGGCGTAGGTGGCCTGGACCACCAGGCCGCCGACCGGCACCTCGTCGCCGGGGACGACCTCGACGACGTCCCGGACGCCATGGCGGCGGAGCAAGCCGCCGCTTCCTCGCGGGGCGATCACCGGCGGCCCGGGGCCGATGGCCTGGAGCGAGCGGAAGTCCAGGTGGTCGAGGTGCATGTGGGAGAGCAGCACGGCATCAAGCCCTTCGGCGAAGCCGGCATCGACCGCGTCCGGCCTGCGGAGGTGGGACACGTGCCGCCGCAGGACCGGGTCGGTGAGCAGCGCCGCGCCGTCGATCTCGATCCTGACCGTCGCGTGGCCGGCCCACCCGACGCGCGCCGGCGGCGGGCTCACGCGCCCCCGGGGTCCTCCGCCCCGGCGCCCCGCAGGGCGCGCACCTCGGCGGTCAAGGCCTCGACCTGGGCGGTGAGCCGCTCGACGTCCCCGAGCATCGGGTCCTTGCCCGCCTCCGCCGCCCGCCGTCGCCGGGCGGCCTCGATGAAGGCGCTCGCGATCGCGGCCGTCGTCACGGAGATGAAGCCGATCCCGATCAGCATGGTGAGGGCGGCGATCGTGCGGCCGACGGCCGACTGGGGAACCTTGTCGCCGTAGCCCACGGTGGTCACCGTCTGGACCGACCACCACATCCCAGACCAGACGTTGCCGAAGGTGTCCGGGTCGGTGAGCCTGATGAGGACCCCGGCCACGACGGTCACCGAGCCGGTGACGATCGCCGTGGCCGCCCACGCCCCCTTGAAGGGCGAGCGCACGATGCGCTCGACGACGCGATCGACGATCCGCTGGACCGAGGGCATCGCCCGATCCCTACGCGGGTGTCAGGCCGGCCCCGCCGTCGGGGCTGGAGACTGCAGCCGGAGCCGCCGCGGCAGGGTCGCGTCCCTCGTTCAGCATGCGCCGCCAGCCGGCCAGCACCCGGTGGACCTCGGCGGCGCCGATGATCGGCTCGTCCGGAAGCGGCAGCTCGACCGGCGAGAGGATGAACGGGCGCGTCTGCG